>JBKOZA010000426.1:0-4541 GCA_046725675.1 Candidatus Methylomirabilota bacterium | reverse complement strand
ATGTCGGTGTTGTAGCCGCCGATAATCGAGGTATAGCCGACGATGCGGCGATCGATCTCGGCCACGAGCACGCGGAAGCGTGCGCGAGGACCGAAGGCGTCGCGTCGGACGATCGCCGGCGTGAACTTCTGCGGAAGGTGTTCGTGACGGTTGAGCGCGTTGGCCAGCCGGGCGATGACGCGCGCATCGCCCAGCCGGGCGCGCCGGATGCGAGGTGCCGCTACGCCTTGCTGCCCCAGAGTTCCTTCGCCAGCCAGTCCAGCCCCAGGTCCTTCAGCGTCTTGGGCAGCGGCTTGCCGGTCTTGCGGTCGTAGCCGACCTCCGCGTACCAGGTGTCGACCATCGTCTCCCACTGGACGCTGACCGCCTGGCCCTTGGCCGGGCCGTCGTGCGGCGTGGAGCCATACCGGCGGGAGGGAACCTCGAGCGCGGGTGTCAGCCCGCAGCGCAGCGCCACGGCGCGGTTGATCGCCGCCGTCCGGCGGCCCATGCGCATCGCCTCCTCGACCGTGTACGTCCAGCCGGTGGCCGCCGACAGCGCGCGGCAGACGTTCTCCAGGCGCGTGCGCGTGGTGAAGATGCAGATGCCGAGCGAGTCCTCGAAGTTGCGCCGCCCGCGACAGCCGGCCACCAGCTTGGCGACCTCGACGCCGTCGAACGGGTTGATGCGCGCCGGCAGCCCCAGCTCGGTCTGGTGCACGGGATTGCCCGTCTCCATCGTGGCCGTGGACGAGGTGGTGGTGTCGAGCATCTCCTCCCACCGCGCCCGGTGATCGTGGCCGCGCGGCGAGGCCCCCTTGCCCGTGTAGATCGCCGCCTCGAGGGCGGCGCCGCCCAGCTTCTCGGCCGCGCGCTTGACGCCCTCGCCGAGCAGGTCGCCGAAGCCCTGCCGCCGGCTGATCATCTGGATGAGGCGGTTGGCGCCCTCGACATCGCCCCACTTGAGGTCGAAGCCGACCTGCTGCTTCGTCAGCCAGCCCTGCTCCAGGCCCTCCATCACCCAGCCGCACACCCAGCCGAACTCGTTGACGTCCAGGCAGGCGCGGTCGAGCTGGGTGTTGAGCCAGGCCACGCCGTCCGTGTCGGCGGTGACGCCGATCGTCCAGCCGGCGCCCGACCACCCCTCGTACTCCGGCTCGTCGACGATCGTGCCCTTGTGCGCGCCGTGGCGGATCACCGACATGTGGCAGTGGTGCATGCCGCACGAATTGCACTGGTGGCCGCGGTGGTCGAAGCCCTCGCGCAGCTTGGGCGCCTCCCACTGGCTCATGTCGGCGTCGGTGGTGTTGGTCGTGTAGTTCTTGATCGGCAGCGCGCCGAGTTTGTTGAGGTTCACCACGCCGGGCAGCGTGCCGTACTCGTAGAGCGAGCGCGCGGACGGATCGGTCTTGAGGTCGTGGGCGATATCATCGGCCGCCGCGACCAGCCCGAGCGGGTCCGCCGCCCGGAGCGCCCTCGTGCCTTTCACGATGGCCACGGCCTTGAGTTTCTTCTTGCCCATGACGGCGCCCACGCCGTTCTTGGACGCAACGTGGCCGTAGTCGCCCTGGATCGCCGCGAACCGCACGAGGTGCTCGCCGGCCGGCCCGATCGAGTACACCGACAGCTGGTGGCCGCGCAGCCCCAGGTCCTCACTCAGCGCGTCCTGGGTCTGCCAAGTATCCTTGCCCAGGTAGGCCCGCGCGTCGCGCAGCTCTACCCGATCGTCGTCGATGTAGAGGTAGACCCAGTCGCGGGCCTGGCCCTGGATCACGATCGCGTCGTAGCCGCAGTACTTCAGATTCGTGCCGAAGAAGCCGTTGGCCTGAGTGGAGGTCGGGCCGTTGGTGCCGGCTCCGATGGTCACCACGGTGAGGCCCCCGGTGCCCCACACCGGCAGCCCGGCCAGCGGCCCGGTGCCGAGCACCAGGCGATTGTCCGGGTGATCCCACGACACGTTCCCCTTCCCCTTGCGGGTCTCGAGGTAGAGGATGCGCGCGCCCAGGCCGATGCCGCCCAGCTGGTCGCGCATGTCTTCGGGGCCCCACGGCTCCGCCCAGCACTTGCGCCTGGACAGGTCCACGCGCAGGAGCTGGCCGGCGAAACCGCCGGGCATGGCCGCGTGGCTCTTTGCGGACTTCTTGGGTGCGCTCACGGTCGCAGGGGTCATACGGCCACCGGGCTGTCACCGGGCGCCTTGGAGGGACGCCCCAGGACGGTTTCGGGTAGCAGTGTCGTCGTCGCCTTCGACGCGATGAAGGCGAGCTTCACGTCGAACGGATTGCGCCGCAGGTACTCCTTGTAGCGGCCCAGCGGCTGGCCCGTCTGCACCAGCCCCTTCAGCATGCCCACGTCGTTGGTCGTCCAGATGTCGCCGGAGCGGCCGATGATGATCGCCCCGGTCAGGCGCTCGCCCCGGAACAACAGCTTGCGGTACGCGTTGCGGTCCTGCTTGAGCCCGCTGATCGCCTCGGCCTTGGGATCGTCCCAGGCCCCGAACGACGCCGCGTCGAGGTGGCAGACCTCGACGATGTTGATGATCAGCGAGCCGCGGTACCGCACGTCCCTGCCGGCCATGTTGGCGCCCACCACGCGGCCGTGCTCCTGGGCGGTCGGCTCGATGGCGTGCACGGCCCCCTCGCCGGAGATCAGGTCGCGTCCCTGAGCCACGTCGCCGGCGGCGTAGACGTTGGGAACGCTCGAACGCAGGTGGTCGTCGACAACGACGCCCTGCTTGACGTCGACGCCCGAGCCCTGAAGCCAGTCGAGGTTCGTGCGGATGCCGGTCGCCATGATGACGACGTCGGCGACCAGGTCCGGTCCCACCGCGAACTTCAGGCGCTTGCGGTCACGGACGTCCTCGATCTTCGTCAGCTTGGCGTTGGTGCGCACCGTCACGCCGTGCGCCTTCAGCCAGCCCTCGACCAGCTCGGCGCCCGTCGCGTCGACCATCCGCGGCAGGATGCGCGGCGCCAGCTCCACCACGGTGAGCCTGGCCCCCAGCGCCAGGATCGAGTTGAGAATCGTGAAGGAGATGAAGCCGGCGCCCACCATGACCACGTGGCGGCCCGGCGCGACGGCGGCCAGCACGCCGCGCGCCTCCTCCAGCGTCCAGAACGAGTGCACGGCGCGCCCGTCGGCGCCGGGGACGGGCGCCCGCACCGCCGACGAGCCGGTGGCGATCAGGCAGTCGTCGTACTCCACGCGGCTGCCGTCGTCGAGCGTGCAGGCGTTGGCCTTGACGTCGAGCGCGGTCGCCCGGCGGCCGAGCAGCGTCTTGACCTTCCACGTCGCGAGCTGGGCGGCGGTGGCGGTGTAGACGTGCGACTCGGCGATGGAGCGGTCCAGGTAGTACGGGAGCACCATGCGCGAGTAGGGCTTCTCGGCGCTGACCAGTGTGATCTCCGAAGGCTCGCGCTCCTCCTCGCGGATCGTGCGCATCGCGTTCATGCCGGCGGTGCCGCCGCCGATGACCAGGTGGCGCGTCGGCATCAGCGGGCTCCCGCCAGCGCGAGCACGTGGCCGGCGCGCTCCCGGGCGAAATCGCCGATCCAGTCGCTGGTGGCGACGTCGGCGTACTCGATGGCGGCCGTCGGACACGCGTGGGCGCAGGCGGGGTCGCCGCCGCAGAGGTTGCACTTGAACGCCTTGCGGGTGGAGGTGTCGTAGAACATCGTCCCGTACGGGCAGGCGATCGTGCAGAGCTTGCAGCCGACGCACCGGTCGTCGATCACGTCCTTGGCGCCGGCCGCGTTGATCGTGATGGCGCCGACCGGACAGGCCGTCATGCACCAGCCCTCCGCGCACTGCGTGCACGTGTACGGCGCGTACGAGGTGTGACCCTCGAACGGTGACACCCGGATGACCGACTTGGCCGGCTGGTAGGCGCCGGTCTGCACGTAGGAGCAGGCGATCTCGCAACGCAGGCAGCCGGTACAGCGCTCGGGAGTGAGCTTGAGAACGTTCATGCGCGCGTTTTCTTCTCCCCGCGGCCCTCGCCACCCCCGCCCGCTCGCGGACCATCGAGCGGACCCGAGACCATCGTCGCGCGATCGATCATGGCAACCAGTGCCGTCGACGACCTCACCACTCGGCTTCTGTCGGCATGCGTCAGAAACAACGCCGCGTAGTATACACCGCCGTCTCCATCGTCGACCGCCGCACCGAGAGCCGGGCTCGTTCAACACCTCACGCGTCATCGGGTCACGTTCGACCGCCGACTTCGCCGGCGCAATCCTGTCTTCTGGCTTGGGGGAGGCAACGAGGAGCGCCCACCAGCGACGACGAGTGTCCGGGGCGGGCTGCGCCCCCCCTCCCGATCTACACCGGAGCCTGATCGCTCGACGGCTTGAGGAACGTGTACACGGCGGTGAAGTCCTTGCGCCCGAGGCCGTGGGACGAGGCCAGGCGCAGCACCTGCAGGGCGGCGGCGGCCACGACGGCGGGCACGCGCAACTCGCGCGCCGCATTCACGGCCAGGCCCAGATCCTTGGCCATGAGATCGGTCATGAAGCCGGGCGCGTAGTCCCGGCTCGACGCCGCCCGGGCCACCAGTCCGGGCA
>JBKOZA010000425.1:0-5794 GCA_046725675.1 Candidatus Methylomirabilota bacterium | reverse complement strand
CCACGAGGTTTCCGCCGCGAGGATTCTCGGACGCCGGTTGAAGCACGACCGTCTCGGCCTGGGCGGGCAAGAACCCGGTCAGCGGGCGAACGGTCAGGGCGTGCGTCACCAGCACGAGCGTGCCCGGGCCCCGCCACGAAGACACGATCTGCTTCAACGCCAGGAACCGGACCGGGCTGGGCCCCGTGTCGGGGAGGAGGGCGAAGGAAGTCTCCACCTCGCCGACCCCCATCAACTCCCCTGTCTCCCGGCACCGGCACATGGGCGAGGACACGATCCGGTCCACCTGGACGCCGTGCTTGCGAAACAGCTCCCCGAGCGCCCGAGCTTGGTCCCGCCCGATGTCGTCCAGGTTCCGCTGCGTCTTGCAGTCGTCGAGCCTCATCCCGGGCGGGTCGCCGCCATAGCCGGGCGGCGCGTTGCCGTGGCGAATCACCGCCACGTGGCCACCTTTGACGAGCGCGGCCCACGCCGCATCGGAGTCGTCGGCGGAGAGAACGGGCGTGATGCTCAGCAAGACGACGAGTACGAACGGCGCCGCCCGAGCGATGCGGCGCTGAATCCCGACCGGCCCGGCGGCCGCCATGGTTAGTAATCCACGCAGGACAGCCGCGAGAACCCCCAGACGTCGTTGAGGTGGCTCGTGCCGTAGCGGCCGTGGGGCGCCGGCTGCTCGGCGTACCAGTGGTCGGCGATCGGCCCGGCGCCGATCACGTGCTGCACCGGCGGGAAGGGGCCGGGCGCGCTGCCGTCGCCCGTCGAGACGAGACCGACGCCGTCCGGTGCCGTCACCAGCAGCGGGGGGGCCGCGCCGTCCTCGTCGTCCTCCTCCTCGGTGATGAGGACGGTTTTGACGCCGGCGTCCTCGCACGCCCGTACCACCGCCATCGTGTCGAGCATCCGCTGGCCGCGGAGCGTCGGGGTGACGATGGCCCCGGCCGCGCCGAGCGTCGTGGCCATGAGCGCGGCCCGGTTGGCCATGAGCTCCTTCTGGCGCTGCTCCTCCCACATCGTGCGCACCATGATGCAGCCCAGGAAGTTGAAGTCGATCCCGTGGCGGCGGCACATGTGAAGGACGATGCTGTTCGTCAGCGGCCAGGTGAACCACCGGTAGAAGTCGCCGCTGAAGAAGCTGCCGCACACGGCGCCGTCCAGGACCTCGGTGGGGTGCAGGAGCCACGGCTGGGTGAGTCGCGTGATGCCGTAGACGGCGGTGGAGAGCGTCGAGTCCGGGTTCAGGTAGATGGGCTCGGGCGACACGATGCTGTGGATGTAAACGAAGCCGGGCAGGCCAGGCCGCGGCGTCAGGTCGAGCACCTCGACCTCGGCGGGCGTTTCACCGAGGGTGGCGCGGGCCAGCCGGTCCTGTACGGCCATCGTCGCCTGTTGCACGATGCGATTGGCGGAGTCCGGCTCGAGGTGGCGCGCCGGCTCGACGAGCAGACAGAGGTTGACGGTGGTCGCCCAGGGGCTGATCGCGCCAGGCCCCGACATGTCCAGGAAGTCGCCGTAGGCGGTGCCGGGCCGGAACGAGGAGAGCAGGCCGTAGCGCTGGACGTCCTGGGGCGGCGTGCAGGCCGTCAGGGTGAAGCCGGCGAGCCGGTTCGTGCGCCCCTCGCCCACGGTCTCCACGGAGCGTCCCACGATGCCGGGGTACGCGACGCCCCGGCCCTTCGCCTTCACCCGTGGCTCGATGATGTCCTGGATGGTGACGATGCGGACCGACTCGCCGGGCCGGGCCACCGCGAGGTCGACTCGCTCCACGAGCGGGTCGCGCCGGACCGGCTCCAGCAACTCGTCGGGATCGATCTCCAGAGTTCCGTCCCGCCATCGGGTCGTCGCGCCGAAGCGGACGCCGCCGACCGGATAGGCGGCCAGCTCAAGACGCATGGACGCGCTCGGCGGCGGTCGCGGAGGGAGGCTCGAACAGCGTGGGCCCGGTGACCGGCGTCTGTAGTGCCAGCAAGGCCGTCCGGACGATCCGGAGGCTCAGGTCCCGGTCGGCCTCCGCCGGGAGCTTCGGGTCACCGCACGGGTGCTGGACCTGCGCGCCGCGGACGACCCGGTTGGCGTTGGCGGCGATGGCGATCGCCGGCAACGCGCCGATCAGCGCGGTGGGGATGCCGATCCGCTCCAGCTCCTTCGTGATCGTTGCGCCGCAACGATGGCAGCTCCCTCACCCCGACACCTGAAGCGCCACGGCGACTCCCGCATCGCGGAACTCCGCCGCGGCGAGCTGCCCGATCGCGCGCGCCGGCCCCACCGCCGTCTGGTTGCCCACGGTGCTGAAGATCCAGGGGTAAACGCCGCCGATGACGCCCTCGGCCTCGAGCGCGCGCAGCGTTGCCAGCGGCAGGGCGTAGTCGGGGTTCTCCGTGTTCAGCACCTTCGTGTTGAACCCGCCATGGGCCGACTCCCAGTCGCCGACGTCCAGCCGCGCCAGCCCGTCGATCGAGTAGCGGCCCGCGGTGAGCGCCCGGGCGCCAGGCAGGCGGTCGGGGTTACCGCGAGGCACGATGCCCGTGCTGACGACGATCCCGATGGTGGCCCGCGAGAGGTCGGCTACCGGTGGCGCCGGCGTGACGCGCTCGTACTGCTGGACGGAGATCTCCGAGACGAACGGGCGGCCCGCGACGCGAGCCAGGAGCATGTCGACGGCGCGCTCATACCCCACCCGATCCTTCGTCACCAGCGTCCGCACGCCGTGGGGGATGTAGCCCTCCTCGAGCGCCGGGCCGAGCTGCTCGCCGCGGACGACCTTGAGCCCGAGGGCCACCATGCGCGCCACGATGTCGCGCATCTCGGCGATGTTGAGACCGGTGGGCACGGCCAGGAGCTCGCGACGGTGCGTGATGATGGCCGCGTTGTCCGGGTACATCGCCGTGACGGCGTGGATGCCGAGGGATCGGGCGACGCGGCACGCCAGCGCGCAGCCCAGACCGTATCGGCCCGAGTCGAAGGCGGGTCCGGCCAGCACGAGATCGGGCTGGTAGCGTTGCAGCGCGTCGCGCATGCCGGCGCCGGCCGCTTCCTCGCGCTCCGCGACGTAGTCGTCGCCGCAGACCAGCGTGGCCACCACCGTGCCCTCGGCGCCCAGCGCCTGCTGGAGCGCGCGTCCCGGTCCCACCGGTCCCTCGCGCACCTCGAGCGGTGTCTGCGCCCGCTCCTCGCCGCCAAGGCCGCCGAAGAACTGGTTGACGTAGTGCACCACGCGGACTGGCTGTTTCATGGGCCCCTCCGACCTTGGCGTCAGCGCGCGGACACCGTCCCCGGCATCGTGGCCCGACGCGCTTCCTCGGGCTCGGGACGCGTCACCGGCATCCCGCGCCGTCCCAGCTTGGCCTGGTCCATCTCGTAGAACTTCAGGCTGTTGTCGAGCAGCATCTTGCGCTTGGCCGAGTCCGGAACGTCCTTGCGCCCGAGCAGCGTCGCGACGGTCCCTGGATAGGGATTCCCGTCGTGCCCTGGCTCCCCGACGAAGAGCGCGTCGAAGTGTAGATAGTCGGAGGCGAACAGCATCGCGTCCTCACCGACGTGCTCGAGGAAAAACGGGATGAACTCGTCGCCGGGCTCACAGCTGAAGAACACGCGGCCACTCTTGATGTACTCGCTGGGCCTGGCGGAGATCTGCGCCCATCGCTCGGGCGCGACCTCGTTGTACTCGTCCATGCGGTGCATCCAGTACGGAACCCACCCGGCACCGGCCTCCAGGAAAGCGATCCGCAGCTTCGGGAATCGCTCGAGTACCCCGCCGGTGACGATGTTGGAGCACGCGAGCATCTGGGCGAACGTGTGCGCCATGTGGGAGGCCTCGAGCATGTGATCCGGGCGATTGAGGTCGAAGTAGCTCCGGAACAACGACGGCAGCGCCGGCCCATGGACGGCGACCGCCACGTTCAACCGCTCCGCCTCCGCCCAGAAATCCGTGAGCCGTGTATCACTCAGCAGCATGTCCTCCCGCACCGTGCACCCGATCTGGACACCGACCATCTTCAGCCGGCTCACCGCCCGCTGCATCTCCTCGATGGCGCCCGCCACATCCTGCAGCGCCACGATGCCGATCCCCTTCAGCCGCTGCGGACAGACCTCACAGTACTCGTGCAGCCAGTCGTTGTACGCCCGCGCCCGCGCCGTCGCGAACCCCGCGTCCTGGGTCACCGTGAGCGGCAGCTCGTCGGTCGGATAGATGACCGCCACGTCGATCTGGTCCCGGTCCATATCCGCGAGCCGCGCCCACGGATTGTAGGTGCCCATCCGACGGTAGTGGATGGCCTTGCCCTTCGGCGGCGGCAGGTTGCCGTTGACCCCCACGAACCCACACTCGGTGTCGGGTCCCCACACCTTGCCGTCCACGAGCCTCACGATGTTGCCGCGAGAGGCCTGGGTGTACACGGGGCGGCGCTCCCGGTACTTCGGGTCGATCCGCTCGTACGTCTCGTTGACCTCGATGACGTGGCCGTCGCCGTCGATGATCAGGTCCAGTCCGTCGATCATGGCGCGCTCCTTGCCGGACGAGACCGGCGAGGGCGAACGTATCACGGAACGCGGCGGAGCTCACCCGGGTCCGTCCGATCGAGGTTAGACGCCCACGTCCGTCACGCCCGAGAGCTCGACAAATCCTCCGACCGGGAGTGCGGTCGCGATGCGCGATGGCTGGGGCGGCGTGGTCGCCGCGTAGCTACGTTAGCGGCATAAGGCGGGACTCGGAGCTCGCGGTGGTCGTGCTTACCTCGTCGTCGCACTGATGAGCGTGTTCGTCCGACCACACGAGAGGCACCGAGCAGGGCCCACGGCGAACTCAGGGAGCCGGCCGAGTGCCGCGACGGCGGCGGCGGCCTGCTGCAGACTCAACCCGGTGTGAATCGCAAGGCAACTCTCGCAGAACGCCCGGCCCGCATTGTGTCGAAGGAACCGCTCGGACGACATTTCGGAAAGCCTACTGTCGACCATCGCACCCGACCTCTCGGCTGTCACCCGCCACTGTCCTCAGATCCCGCCCGTGCGAGACCCGGTCGGTTCGCCCGGTGGTGTCCAGGTTCCCGCGCTGTACGCTTGCAGGGCCTGCAGGACCACCCAGCGGAGTGTGGTCCCCTGGCTGGCGGCGCGGAGACGCGCAGCACGATGCAGATCGCGGGAGACGCCTCGTACGCGGTACGTCCCCGTGCTCGCATTGCGACGGTCCTTCTCATCCATGACGTCTTTCTCCTTCGGCGAGCGCCAGGCCCGCCGTCGCGCGAGATTCGCGCCGAGTAAAGCTCATCGCGCCTGGCTGGAAACCATCACATCGACACGCAATGGACCTCTTACCGGCTCCGGAGATACGCGGGCGAGCGGCGTCCGTTCGGTGGTTGCGAACGGTCGATGACGTTCATCGCGGCGAGCTTCTGGGCGCCCTGCGCCAGCGCCGCACCGATCGACGGGAATCGGTCCGAGGATTCGGCGATGGTGTCGCCCGCATAGTTGACGATCCGCCACCGCCACGCCAAATCCTTGGGACTGTTGAACGCCGCAACATTCATGAGTGCAGCCTCCTGGTTCCACAGGGGACGTGGCCGCGTCGGCGATCCATCGGGGCTCCGCCGGCCCGTCGGACAGCCGCGCTCATCCATCCGACCGCCAGGACGGCCAGCACGAACATGGAGCCCATCCGCGCGACCTCTTCGAGCACCATCGGAACTTCCCTCAGATCAGCCACCGTCTCAGAGCGTGACGTCCACCGGACGGCCCTCCCCTGGTGCCGGCCGAGGTCGCCTCTTGAGGGTCGCGGTGCCCGCCGGCCTCTGGCTTCGTGGAG
>JBKOZA010000424.1:0-1120 GCA_046725675.1 Candidatus Methylomirabilota bacterium | reverse complement strand
GTCTATGACGGACGTGCCGACGACGATCGCCTCCTCGCGCTGTCCATCGCCGACGACCGGATCCTGATCACGCGAGACGCAAGCGTTGCGACGGCCGCCGGCAGGCGCGGCTGCTTGATCCGCATACAGCGCACGGAGATGCAGCTCGCCGAGGTCGTCGAGCGTCTCGGGCTCGCGCCCCCGCACGTGCACTAGCTCACGCGGTGCCTCGAGTGCAACACCACGCTCGAGCCGCGCGTGAAGGAGGCGGTGAGGGCGCTCGTGCCCCCGCGGATCTTTGCTACGCAGACCGACTTCATGGGGTGCCCGAGCGGCGGAAGGGTCTTCTGGCCGGGGAGTCACTTCGATCGCATACGTGAACGCCTGGAGCGGCTCCTTGGGCGGTCCGAGGAGCCGTAAACACGAGCGCCGCGGGATTCCTCGCCGTCGCCGCCGAGGTCTCCAAGGCGTAGACCGTCCGGAAACTCCCGGGCGAACACCTGCTTGACGCCGACACGAATCGTGGTTCTCACCACGGGTCATCAGCCGAGGACGTGACCGAGGATCGCGATGGCCCACGCCGGCACGATGGCCAGGGCGCCCAGGGCCCAGCATCGCCGAGCGCCACCAACGCGGCCCGTCACGCGGGTCGTGTTCCTGAGAGCCTTCTCCGTCGCGATCACCCCGACGAGTCCCGCGGCCGCCGAGAAGATCCACGAGGCAGCGGAGAGGAGCGGGATCCGGGCGCCCGGGGAGGTGGGCAAGAGCGCCACAAACGCGACGAGCCAAGCGGGCATCAGTCCGACGAGTCCGAGGACCCAATACGAGTGCGGGTCGCGCTCGGCAGCCGCCGAGGCCAGACGCGTCGTTGCCGCATGCGTGACGAGCCCGCCGAGCGCCCCAGCGACGATGGAGGCAAAGGCCACCACGGCTCACAGTGTAGACCCGTGAGGCGGCGACGTTGCAGAGGACAGCGGCATACAGCACGGGAATCCACGACGCCGTGAGCGCGCGGAACCACGGCCGGCGGGTTGACGCTTAGAGAACATCTCCACATCTGCGACCGATCGGCGTATGCGCGAGCCGGCCCTCCGTCTTTCTGCATGGTTCCGCGTAACCATGCCTCGCCGCTCGACTTCTC
>JBKOZA010000423.1:0-1362 GCA_046725675.1 Candidatus Methylomirabilota bacterium | reverse complement strand
GTCACCGCGGTGGACGTGACCGATCCGCGCAAGCCGGCGGTGATCTTCCAGTCCGAGCTGCCCCACCGCGACATGCGCTCGAACTCGCTCGACCTGGCCGGCGATCTGCTCGTCGTCGCCTACCAGACCAAGAACGCCGGCGCCACCCCGGCCGGCTTCGAGATCTTCGACGTCGCCGACCCCGGCAAGCCGCGCTCGGTGGGGTTCTTCGACGCCTCCGGGCCGCACTCCCGAGGCGTGCACCACCTGTGGTCCGTGGACGGCCGCTACGTCCACATCGCCAGCGGCGCGGCCGACTTCCAGCCGCGAAATCCCAAGGACGACCAGTGCTACCGCATCGTCGACGTCCGTCAGCCCTCGCGTCCGATGGAAGTCGGCCGCTGGTGGCTGCCGGGCACGCGCGAGGGTGACGCCGAGCCCGCCCCGGCGCGCCACCCCACCTTCGACTCCGGCTTCCGCGCCCACAACACCAACGTCTACCCGCAGCGGCCCGACCGGGCCTGGGTCGGCTACATCGACGGCGGTGCGGTCATCCTGGACATCTCGGACATGGCGCGGCCTCGACTGCTGAGCCGCTGGGACTATCACCCCCCCTTCCCGGGCTTCACCCACACCGTGCTGCCGCTGTTCAGCCGCGGCATCATGATCGTCTCCGACGAGGCCACGCGCGAGCGCGGCGAGGACTGGCCCAAGCTGCTGTGGGTCGTGGACGTGCGCGACGAGACGAACCCGGTGCCGATCGCCACCTGCCCGCTGCCCCCGCTGGACGAGTTCAAGGGCCGCGGCGGACGTTACGGCGCCCACAACCTGCACGAGAACCGTCCGGCGCCGGGCGCGTGGGCGTCCGAGACCATCGTCGTCGGCACCTTCTTCAACGGGGGCGTGCGCGCCTACGACGTATCGGACCCGTTTCGCCCCCGGGAGGTCGCCTACCACGTCCCGGCGTCGCCCCCCGGCTCGCGGGCGGGCGCCATCCAGATCAACGACGTGTTCGTCGACGAGCGGGGCATCGTCTACGCCGTCGACCGCCTGATCGGCGGGCTGTACACGCTCGAGATGACCGTGTGAGCAACCTGACCGACACCCCGCCGGCCGCGGCGAACGGAGAGAACTCATGAACACCGTGCGGATGATGCGTCCGATCCTGATGGTGGTAGCGGTGACCGTCGCCTGCGTGGTGGGGGTCGCCCTCGCGACCGCCGACGAGACGTGCAACTCGCCGTACATCGCCAAGCTCATCAAGGGGCAGGAGGACTACGTCTACGTCTGGACGCTCGGCGTCGAGGGCCTCGGCGACGGCTCCGACAAGCTGGTGACGATCGACGTGCGCCCCGGCTCGAAGAGCTACGGCAAGGTGCTCGC
>JBKOZA010000422.1:0-2858 GCA_046725675.1 Candidatus Methylomirabilota bacterium | reverse complement strand
CGAGATCTTCGGCCGCCACGACTGTCGGTGGGGCGGCGAGTGGAAGCAGAAGGACCTGCCGCACTTCCAGTGGGGGGCGTGCAAGCCCAGCCCCTCCGATGCCGCGCGTCAGCTCATCGCCGTCGGCGGACTTCCCCTGGTATGGAAGGAGATCGGGGCGGCGACCAGCGTCTGACGGGCCGGGCCCGCTACGACATCCCGGTGCCGGTGAGCCCCTGGATGAAGTGGTCGAGGACCAGCGTGTAGAGGATCGCGACCGGCACGCCGACGATGAGGGCGCCCGCCATCAGCGAGCCCCAGAAGAAGATGTCGCCGCGGATGAGGGCCGTCGCCAGTCCCACCGTCACCACCTTCTCGGCTCGCGGCGCCACGTACACCACCGCGTAGGTGAACTCCTGCATCGCCAGCGAGAACGCGAAGATCCCGGTGATGAGCACGCCCTGACGGCTCAGCGGCACGACGATCCGGACCATGGCGCCGAGCAGGCTGCAGCCGTCCACCCAGGCCGCCTCCTCGATCTCCCGCGGCACCGCTTTGAAGTATCCGAGCATCTTCCACGTGCAGAACGGGATCGTGAAGCCCGGATAGACGACGGCCAGCGCCCACCACGAATCGAAGAGCCCCAAGCCGCCGACCACCCGTGCCAGCGGGATGAAGAGGATGATGGGCGGGACGATGTAGGTGACGAAGATCGCGATGCCGAGATTCCCGGACCCCGGCAGCCGGAGGCGAGCCAGCGCGTACCCCGCCGGCACCGCCGTGAGCACGGTGATCGTCACGACCCACACCGCGAGCAGCAGCGAGTTGACGAGCTGGGGAACGAAGTAGGTCCGGTTGATGAGCAGGGCGAAGTGGTCGAGCGTGGGCGGCAGGTGGAACCAGAAGGGCGACACGTCCATCCGGTAGAGGTCGGCGTCCTGCTTGAAGGCCGTGATGGCCATCCAGTAGATGGGGAACAGCGCGATGACGACGAACGGGGCCAGGCCGAGGTAGACCAGGAGGTGACGACGCAGCGAGCGACGCGTGCGCGCGTCCATGCCCAGGGCCGTCACGCCAGCATGGCCAGCGCCTGCGGCAGGGTGCGGACACGCGCGTACATCTTCATCGAGATGTCGAGGCTGTAGGCGTGGGCGGCGGCGTCGCCGCTCCAGCAGCACTCGCGCACGACCACGGTGTCGAGGTCCATGCTGAACGCCTCGCGGACGCTCGTCTCCACACCGCGATTGGTCGCGCCGCCGCCGATCAGCAGCGCCGTGCGACGGAGCGCGCGCAGCAGCTCGGCCACCCCGGTGCCATAGAAGGCGCTGGGCCGGCGCTTGAGGAAGACGTAGTCCTGCGGCCGCGGGGCGATCTCCTCCGGGAAGCCGGCCTCCGGCGTGCCCTCGACGCAGTTGGTGAGGGACGGGACACCGGTCTGGACGCTGAGATCGGTGGGCAGCAGTACCACGTCGGCGCCGTCGGCCCGGCTGACCGGCGTGGTATACACGACGGGCAGGTGGCGCGCGCGACACGCCTCGATGAGCACGACCCAGGCGTCCAGGACCGGCCGCATGGCCGCGCGCCGATCGGGATCGGCGGGAGTCAGGGCGCGCCGACAGGCGTCGTAGACGATCAGGGCCGCGCGCGAGACGTCGATGCGGTCGGCGGCTGTCGTGGCCATCCCCGGGATTGTAGTCAATCTCGTCGCTCCGGGCTCCATGACCGGGGATTATATCGACGCGGCCGGATATATATTTCCGTTGGGTGACGGGCCGGCCTACCTTCGGGGCCGGCGGTCCATGGGCGCGGCGACTCTGAGAGGACCCCGGGGGCGGGAGGGGAGCCATGAGGCAGAGGCGTGGGGCGAGGACGACGTTGCTCGTGCTGGCGTTGACGGTCTCGCTGGGAGCGTGCGCACCCCTGGCGCCGGGCGCTCGCGGTCAAGGCCAGCCCGGCGACGTCGGCCCCAGCTGGTCGGCGGCGGCGTACGGGCGTCAGGACTACGACGATGGCTGGCACTTCGCGTACGCCGTGCAGAGCTGGGCGGCGGAGCAGAGCGGCCACGTCGTGATGATTCCCGCGCGTCACACGATCGTGGCCGACCGGGGTTTCTTCAGCGAGGAATTCAGCCACATCCCGCTTCGCGCATTCCGAGGCGTCCGCGCGGACGATCCCGACCGGGTCGTCGTCCTCAAGCACATGTGGACGACGCACGCGTCCTCCTGGGACTACGATACCGACATCAAGTTCGTCCTGTACGGTCCGGGCTTCGTCAAGAGGGGCGTGAAGCTCGAGAAGACGACGCTGCAGAACATCGCGCCGACCTACGCCCGTCTGATCGGGACGAATCCCCCGAAGGGCTCGATGGGCCGCGTGATGCGCGAGGCGCTGGTGCCGACGACGAAGCGGCCCCGGGTCATCCTCACCGTCGTGATGGACGGCGGCGGGCGCTCGCTCTACGAGGCGTGGCCGGATGCCTGGCCCGTCATCAAGGGCCTGGCGGCGCGCGGCGTCGAGTACACGGACGCCAAGGTGACGCAGCTCGAGACGGCGACGGCCGTCTCCCACGTGGCGATCGGGACGGGCGGCTATCCGATCACGACGCGCATCGTCGGGAACGAGATCTACGATCCGGCGACGAAGCGGGTGACCCTGTCGTTCCCCGACTTCTCGGCGGAGTTCATCAAGGCGCCCACGCTGGCCGACGAGTACGGGGTCAGCGCCCAGCACCGGCCGGTGGTGATCGGCACGAGCTTCCAGGATCGGGCCGCCATGGGAATGGTGGGCCACGGGGCGGCCCACCACGCGGGGAACAAGAACCACATCGTCGTGCTCTACGCCCAGCCCAAGCGACCGGCCTGGATAGAGGAGTTCCCGGG
>JBKOZA010000421.1:0-4215 GCA_046725675.1 Candidatus Methylomirabilota bacterium | reverse complement strand
GCCCCGATGCCGCCGCGTACACGGGGACACGGCGGCGCCCCGCCGCGCCATCGCCGTCGAGCAGCGCGCGCACGCGCGCGAGCCCCTCGCGCAGCGCCGCCGGCGGAGTCGGGCGTCGTCCGACGTTCGCGACACCGCTGTGCCCCGCCCCGATCCCGAGCACGAAGCGGCCGTTGGAGAGCTGCCCGAGCGCGGTGGCGGCGCCGGCGGTGATGGCCGGATCGCGGGTGGCGAGGTTGGTCACGCAGCTCGCGAGCGTCACCCGCGCGCTGAGGGTCGCCGCCTGCGCCAGCGCGACCCACACGTCCATCGCGTTGCCCGGCGTGTCGGCGATGCCGACGAGGTCCCAGCCTTGGGATTCGCCGAGCGCCACCATGCGCGCGACCAGGGCCGGCTCGTAGGGCCAGAAGAAGAAGCCGAACCGCGGCGGCGTCACACCTCCAGCAGATCCTCGCCGACCGTCACCGGCCCCCGGTAGTGTCGCTCCGCCGCGGCCTTCAGCTCGGCAGGGTCGGAGCCGGGCATGAGATGCGTGAGGACGAGCCGTCGGGGCCGGGCGGCCTCGGCCACCCGGCCGATGTCCTCCGGTTGCGTGTGATACGACGCCAGGTCGCGGATCTTGTCCTCGATCGTGGGCCAGCCGCAGCCGGGATACCAGGACGTCTTGGCCATTTCGCAGCACTCGTGCACGAGCAGGTCGGCGCCGTGGCTCCAGCGCATGAGGTTCTCGCAGGGCCGGGTGTCACCGGAGAGCACCACGCTGGTGCCCTCGGCGTCGAAGCGGTAACCAAACGCGGGCCGGACGGGATCGTGCTCGACCAGGAACGCGGACACCCGCAGGCCGTCGCGCTCCAGCACCTTGCCCTCCTCGATCTCGGTCACCCTCACCTCGGGCGCCGGCCGCTCGTGCATGTGGACCCGGCGGACCTCGACGTCCCAGCGCAGCCACTCGAGCAACGCGTCGACCTGGCGCCGAGTGCCGGCCGGACCGTAGACCTCGAAGGGGGCGTTCTGGCCGACGATCCAGCGCGTGATCAGCAGGTGGCCGAGGTCGATGGTGTGATCGGAGTGGTGATGCGTGATGAACACCGGCGGCCACTCGTAGGGGCGCACGCCGGCCTGCACGAGCTGGACGCCGACACCCGAGCCCGCGTCCACCAGGAAGCGATCGCGGTCGCCGATCGTCACGAGCGTGGCGGGGCCACGACGCGCGGGGTTCGGCGGCGGCGAGCCGGTCCCGAGCAGGCGCGTCCGCATGGCGAGCGATACTACCAGCGGCCCCGGGAGGGGTAAAGTAGCGCCATGGTGCGCGGGCTCGGGCGACACCTGCTGGCGGCGGCCCTGCTCGCGCGGGCGGCGAGCGTGCTGGCCCAGGCTCCGCCCGACGCCGACGTCGAGGCGGCCGGACGCATCGTCGTCCAGCAGCTGGAGGCGTTCCGCCGCGACGACTTCGACACCGCGTTCAGCTTCGCCTCGGCAGAGATCCACGAACTCTTCGACCGCGCCCGCTTCGAGACCATGGTCCGCGGCGGCTACCCCGAGATCGCCCGCTCGGCCTTCGCGTCGATCGACGGGAGCCAGCGCGGCCCCGGGGGCCGCCTCTACCTCCTGGTCCGCGTCCGTGGCGCCAATGGGCAGGGCGTCGAAGCCGTATACGAGATGGTGCTCGAGGGAGGCCAGTGGCGGATCAACGGCGTGGTGACGCGGCCGAGCACCGACGAGAAGACCTGAGGAGACCCGAGGAGGGCCCCCACCGAAGTGAGCGCCATCCAGAGGCCCGACCCGGCTCCGCACGGGCCGGGCCGAAAGTTTGGGGCTTGGGGGCCATCTCGGGGCCGGTGTCTGACTCCGATAGGCGGATGGGTTCGTGGGCGGCGCGCCGCTGCCTACGTGGACAGGATTCTCAAAGGCGCCAAGCCAGGCGACCTGCCCGTGGAGCAACCGACGAAGTTTGAGTCAGTGATCAACCTGAGAGCGGCCAAGGCCCTCGGCCTCACGATCCCGCCGTCGCTGCTGGCGCGGGCGGATCAGGTGATCGAATGAATCGGCGCACGTTCGTTCACGCTCTTACCATCGCAGTAGCGGCGCCGCCGCTTTCTGCCGGAGCGCAGATGGCGAGGGAAATCGCACGGATCGGATTTCTCTCGCCCGGGGACCGCCTGTCGCGTGGATGGCAAGCCGAAGTGCTCAGGGAGGCGCTGCGCGGGCACGGTTGGGTCGAAGGTAAGAATCTCGTGATCGAGTACCGATTCGGCGAGGAGCGATACGAGCGTCTCCGCGCGCTCGCCGACGAACTCGTCCGCCTCAAGGTCGACCTGATCTTTGCCTCCTCGGCCCCGTCGGCCCAAGCGGCGAAGGAGGCGACGAGCACGATTCCGATCGTGTTCAGCACGCTCAACGATCCGGTGCGCGCGGGTCTCGTGTCCAGTTTCGCGTTCCCCGGCGCCAACGTGACCGGCCAAGGCGGTCTCGGCCCCGAGCTGGATCGCAAGCGCCTCGAACTGCTGAAAGAGGTGGTGCCCTCGCTCTCGCGGGCGACCGTCCTTGCGAACCCGTCCAATCCCATGACGCCACAGCGGCTCAGTGAGATCGAGGCGGCGGCGGAGATGCTCAAGATCCAGCTCCGGCGGGTGACGGCGTCCGACGCGAAAGGTCTGGACAAGGCGTTTCAGGAGATGGCCCGCGCCCGTCCCTCGGCGCTGATCGTTTTCGAGGATCCGGTTTTGATAGCTCATGGGAGACGCATCATTGAGTTCTCGGCACAGCACCGGATTCTTACCATCTACACTTCGCCGGGCTGGGCGGAGCAAGGCGGACTTATCGAGTACTCCGCCAGCGTGCGCGAGGTGCTCGTGCGAGCGGCCGCGTACGTCAACCGCATCCTTCGGGGCGTCAAGCCCGCCGACTTGCCCGTCGAGCAGCCGACCAAATTCGAGCTGGTGATCAACCTCAAGACGGCCAAGGCGCTCGGCCTCACGATCCCGCCCTCGCTGCTGGCGCGGGCTGACCAGGTCATCGAGTAGATAGTGTCGCCAACGTCCCGTGGCCCGCCCATTTGATGTTTGGTTTCACGCTCGGCAGCTACGCCGAGGAGCCGTCGCCCGCACTATCCGCGAGGGAGGTGCTCAATGCCCTACATGCTGATCCGACACAAGGTGCAGGATTACGGAAAGTGGAAGGCCGCCTTCGATGCCCATGGAGCGACGCGCAAGACGAGTGGGTCCAAGGGTGGCCGGCTGTTGCGGAATGCGGAAGACCCGAATGAACTGGTGATCCTCTTCGAGTGGGATGACGTGAAGAAGGCCCGCCAGTTCGCCCAATCGGAAGATCTGCGAAAGGCGATGCAGGGGGCCGGAGTCATCGGCAAGCCGGATATTCACTTCCTAGAAGAGGTGGATCAACCAAAAGCATGAGTGATCGGTCTTCAGGCTGAAATGAGCCGGCGCCGCTACATGGCGGCGCTTGGTTCCGTCGAGTTGCGGCTGCCTCTCCGCTGCCTCGAAGCCTGAATTGAGTGGCTGCGGTCCCGCTGATCCTCGGCAGACGCGGCGCCGTGCGATAGCATCCCGGCAGTGAGGCTGCTGACCATGCTGGGGGGCGTTCTACGCGGCTTACCGGCTATGCGGCGACCTGGAGGCCAGCGTCGACGAGCTGATCGTCTGGATCGCGTGGGATTACGGAGCTAGCATGGCGCATCGAATGAGCGACTAGGGTGCCGGCCAACATTGGCTTGACGCCCACGGATGGCGCCTCCGCGCCGGGCGCCGGCGCGCGCTAAGGTCTATCGGAATGGTGCCAAGTCGTCGTCGGTCGGAGACGGTGGCGCAGCGGCTGCTGCGGTTGGCTTCGAGAGCCAAGTAGCAGGCCGCCGCGGCAACAGCCTCAACCCGCCGCGCTCCATGATGAAGCGGTCGAGTTCGATCGCCTCGCGGCGGCGCTCCGTCATGTCGACGACCTTCGGCCCGTGCTTCGCGATGTTCCTAGCCATGCACTGAGCGTACACCCGACCCACTCTGCTGGCCGGGGCCGCCTTCTGCAGTGCTTGACCTGATCCGTCACCCGCCCTACCGTCCCGCCATGGGCCGCCGCCGTTTCCTGCTGACCTCGCTGGCCGGTGCGCTCGCCGCGCCGCTCGGCGTCGAGGCGCAGCAGGAAGGGAAGGCGCACAAGCTCGGCTTTCTCGCTTTCTCTCCTGCTGATGCGTCACTCGATGGC
>JBKOZA010000420.1:0-1652 GCA_046725675.1 Candidatus Methylomirabilota bacterium | reverse complement strand
GCCACGATCATCCGGACCGCGTCGCGCTGGCTCAGCCAGACCGAGCGATCGCGGGGCCCGGTGGGCCGATCCTCCTGCTTCACCCGCCCGATGCGCAGGCAGATCACCGACATGCCGTGGGCGTCCGCGTAGTGGCGCCCGAGCGCCTCGCCCCACACCTTGCTGGCCCCGTAGAGCCCGCTCGGCCGCACCGGCGACTCGTGCGTGAGCGGCTTCCACTCGCCGACCTCGTCGTAGGCGCCGGCGACGATGTGCCGCAGCGGCGGCTCGCGCTCCCAGCCGCTGACGGTGGCGCCGCTGCTCGCGAAGATCACCCGCGCGACGCCGGCCAGCCGGGCGGCCTCGAAGACGTGGTAGGCGCCGACCACGTTGGACCGCATGATGTCGACGGGCGCGTTGTGATCGCCGGCGGCGGCCGCCAGGTGCACGACGGTGTCGACCTCCTGGAATGCCGGCCGGATCGCCTCGAGGTCGGCGAGGTCCGCGAGATGGCAGTCGACTCCGGCCACGGCCCGCCGGTTGAGCGCGCGCAGCGCGTACGTGCCCTCGAGATGCGGCCGCAGCGCGCTGCCGATGAGCCCGCTCAGCCCGGTGACGAGGACTCGGCGTGCCGCCACGGCCGCGCGTCTAGTGTTCCAGCTCGCGGTTGAGGCCGAAGTCGTCGGGGACCGGGGGACCCCAGCGATACAGCGCGTCGCCCTCGGGGAAGTCGCGGGGCTGCCAGGCGCACTGCTCGGGGATGTAGTCGAGGTCGTGGAAGTACTCGGCGAAGGATCCCCAGGGATCGCGGATATAGAAGAAGAAGTTGGAGCCGATCACGTGCCGGCCCAGACCCCAGCCGGGCTGCCAGCCGGCCTGCTGCATCTGGCGCGCGCCCATGGCGATCTCGTCCACGCTGCCGACCTCGAACGAGCCGTGGTGAAAGCCCGGGCCCCGGGAGGTGAGGAACGCCACGTTGTGATGGTCGGTCGTGCAGCGCAGGAACGCGATGATCGTCTGGCACCGGTCGGACAGCTTCAGCCCCAGCACACGCGTGTAGAAGTCGAGCTGGCGATCGACGTCCGGCGTGAAGAGCAGCACGTGCCCCAGCCGGCGCGGGCTCGCCGTCACCGTGGCCTCGGGGGCGCCGCGCTCGGCCGGGCGCGCGATGTGACCCGGGGTGTTGAGCCGCAGGGGCGGATCGGCCGGCGGTGGTGCCGGCGCCTCGTCGCGCACGCTGACGAGGTTGCCGTCGGGATCGCGGATCCATAGGCCCCCGTCAAGCGCGCCATGGGGCGGGTCCACCTCGCGGACGCCAGCGCGTCGGACCGACTCTCGCGTGGCCTGGAAATCGTCGCCGGGCGCGCCGAAGGCGAGGTGATGCAGGCGCTTGCGGGGTCCGCCGTACAGGAGGACGGAGTCCCGTGTCAGCGGCGCCGGCCTGAGGTGCACCGCGCCGTCACGCCCCGCCTCGTCCACGAGGCCGAAGCTGCGGTAGAACTTCTCGCCGACCGTCTGGTCGGGAACCTCCAGCGCGTAGTGGAGCAGCGAGCGCACGGCCATGTCGACACCTCCGGGTGAGACTGGCGCGAGTGTACACCGCGCCCGATGTGCCGCGATTGACACGATCCGGGATCGGCCCCTATCATCGCGCCACTCGCCGAGGAGGAGGT
>JBKOZA010000419.1:0-5459 GCA_046725675.1 Candidatus Methylomirabilota bacterium | reverse complement strand
GCTGCGGGGCACCGGGCTCGGCTTCGTGATGATCACCGTGGCGCTCGGCCAGATCGTGTGGGGCGTCGCCTATCGGTGGATCAGCCTGACCAACGGCGACAACGGCATCACGATCAGCGGGCGCCCGAGCCCGTTCGGGCTATCGCTGGCCACGCCGCGCGGCTTCTACTGGGCGACGCTGGTGGTCTTCCTGCTCGCCGTCCTGTCGATGGCCGTGCTGGTGGCATCCCCGTTCGGCGCCAGCGTGCGGGGCACGCGCGACCAGCCGCGGCGGATGAACGCGCTCGGCTACCACGTGTGGATGATCCGGTTCCTGGCGTTCCTGGTGTCGGGCTTCTGGACCGGCGTGGCCGGCGTGCTCTACCTCTACTACAACCAGTTCGTGAGCCCCCAAGCGGTCGCGCTGGCGGCCTCGGCCGAGGTGCTGCTGATGGTCATCGCCGGCGGTACCGGCACGCTGCTGGGGCCCATCGCCGGCGCCGCGCTCGTCGTCGTCATGAAGAACGTGGCCAGCGCCTACATCGAGCGCTGGAACTTCGTGCTCGGCGCGATCTTCGTCGCCATCGTCGTCTTCATGCCGGAGGGGCTCGTGCCCGGCTCGGTCCGGCTCGCCCGCTGGGTGAGGTCAGCGTGGCGCAGCGGCCGCGTGCGTCGCACGCGCCTCGCTTGACAGGTGCGGACCGGGCGAGCATAGTCGCCGCAATCAGCGTCGATGGCCATTCCAGCGCAACAGCCGGTCGCGGATCGCGCGAGGGCGATGCCCCACCTCATCAAGATGGCCGAGACCGGCGTGCTGGTCAGCTACGCCGGCTCGCCCACCCCGGCCGCCGGCGAGGTGCTGAACACGCACGTCATCCCCAAGATGGTCCAGCGCGTGGTCGTGGAGAACTGGGAGCCGGCCAAGGCCCTCGACGAGTGCCAGAAGAAGATCGTGGAGATCTACACCCGCTACGCCAAGGGGTAGACGACGATGCTGTCCCGAGACGACAACGAGCTCTTGTGTCGCGTCGGACCCGGCACCCCGATGGGCGCTCTCCTCCGTCAGTACTGGATTCCGGCGCTCACCTCGCGCGAGCTCCCCGCGCCGGACGGGCCGCCGGTGCGGGTCCGGCTGCTCGGCGAGAACCTGGTCGCGTTCCGCGTCACCTCCGGCAAGGTCGGGCTGATCCAGAACCACTGCCCGCACCGCGGCACCTCGCTGTTCTTCGGGCGCAACGAGGACGAGGGGCTGCGCTGCGTCTACCACGGCTGGAAGTTCGACTGCACCGGCGCCTGCGTCGACATGCCCAGCGAGCCGCCGGAGAGCAACTTCGTGTCGAAGGTGCGGGCCACCGCCTATCCGTGTGTCGAGCGCAACGACGTCGTCTGGGCCTATCTGGGACCGCGGGCCACGCCGCCGCCGTTGCCGGATATCGAGCCCAACATGCTGGAGCCGGGCGCGTCGACCGTGCGGAAGGTTCTGCGCGAGTGCAACTGGTTCCAGGCGCTAGAGGGGGACATCGACACGGGCCACCTCGGGTTTCTGCATCTGGGCGCCGTCAAGCCCGAGGACACGACGCCGGGCACCTTCGACTACTACACCGTCGCCGACCGCGCCCCGCGCTACGAGGTCGTCGACACAGAGTTCGGCACGTCTTACGGCGCCTACCGTCCGGCCGAGCCCGACACCTACTACTGGCGCATCGCCCATTTCCTGTTTCCCTTCTTCACGATGATCCCCACCGGCATCCTCGGCGTGCAGGTCCTGGTCCGGGCCTGGGTGCCCGTCGACGACGAGCACGTGATGTTCTGGAGCCTCGAGCTGCCGCGCTCCCGCCAGGGCGGAGGCGCCGCCACGCTCGCGAAGAATGGCCGGCCGGTCGCAGCGGCTGGCGACCGGGCCGGTGGCTTCGAGTTCCTGCCGGACACGACGGACTGGCTCGGGAAGTTCAGGCTCACGCAGCACAAGGACAACGACTACCTGATCGACCGCGCGGCGCAGCGCACGCACAGCTTCACGGGCATCGCCGGCATCCACCAGCAAGATCAGGCGGTGACCGAGGCCATGGGGCCGATCATCGACCGGACCCACGAGCACCTGGGCAGCTCGGACGCCATGGTCATCCGCACCCGACGGCGGGTCCTCAACGCCGCCAAGGCGCTGCGCGACGCCGGCACGGCGCCGCCCGGCGTTGACGAGCCTGCCGCCTATCGCTGTCGTTCGGGCGGCGTGGTACTGCGGCGCGAGGCCAACTGGCTCGAGGCCACCAAGGACATGCGCCGGGCGTTCGCCAGCCCATGAACGTCGTCGTCACCGCCCGGAACGGCACCCGCGACTTCGACTGCGGTCCCGGGGAGAAGATCCTGCACGCCGGGCTCCGGAGCGGTGTCGAGCTGCCCTACGAGTGCGCGACGGGGACGTGCGGCACCTGCAAGGCCCGCCTGGTCAGTGGCCGCACCGAGAGCGCATGGCCCGACGCGCCCGGCCGCCGGTACCTCAAGAGCGAGGCCGAGCTGCTCATGTGCCAGAGCGTGGCCCACGAGGACTGCGCACTCGAGATCGGCGCGCCGCTGAAGGAGCCGAGCGCGCCGGCCCCCCGCGCGCTAGCCGGCGTCGTGCGCGGGTGCCGGGCGCTGACCCACGACGTGATGGCCTTCGAGCTGGATCTCGACCGGCCGCTCGACTTCGCCGCCGGCCAGTTCGTCATCGTCGCCGTCCCCGGGATCCCGGGGGCGCGAGCCTACTCGATGGTCAACTTCGATCGCCCGGCCGAGCGGTTGTCGTTCGTCGTCAAGAAGAAGCCCGGCGGCGTCGTGAGCGAGTGGCTCTTCGGCTCCCCGGTGGAGGGCACCCGCCTCGGCGTGTTCGGTCCGCTGGGTCACGCCACGTTCGAGCCCGGCCTGCCCAAGCACGTTCTGTGCGTCGCCGGGGGTAGCGGCATCGCCGGCATGATGTCGATCCTCGCGCTGGCCTGCCAGGTCGAGCACTTCGCGGCATGGGACGGTCACGTCTTCTTCGGGGTGCGGACCGCGCGTGACGGCTTCTTCCTCGACGAGCTGGAGACGTTTCGCGCGCGCGGCCGGGGCCGGCTGGCCGTCACGGTGGCGCTCTCGGACGAGGACGTTCCAGATTCCCTGGCCGCGGCCTATCCCGGGTTCGCGTTCGCCCGGGGCTTCGTGCACGCCGTGGCGGGCGAGCGCATGAAGGGCCGCTTCGCCGGCATCCGCGCCTACGTGGCGGGGCCGCCGCCGATGGTCGACGCCAGCCTCCGCCTGCTGCTGCGGGAGGCGCGGCTGCCGCCCGCCGACATCCGCTACGACAAGTTCAGCTGACAAGGAGCCACCATGGGCCAGTACGACCGTCACGTCTTCGTGTGCACCAGCGGCGAGACCTGCCCGACGCAGGGCGACACGGAGCGATTCGTCAAGACGCTCCGCGACGCCGTCCGCGCTGCCAATCGGCAGGGCGACGTCCGCATCAACAAGTCCGGCTGCTTCTCGCAGTGTGGCCACGGCCCCATGGTGGTCGTCTACCCGGAGAACGTCTGGTACGCGGGCGTCCAGGAGTCGGATCTGGCCGAGATCGTCACCTCGCACATCGTGGGTGGCTGCCCGGTCGAGCGGCTTCGCTACGAGCCCGGCGTGAAGGGGGCGAACAAGATCGACGTCGGCGAGAAGAAGGCCGCGGCCACGCCGCCAGCGCCCACCTGGAAGCGGGTCTGCGCACCCGCCGACGTGCCGGCCAACGGCATGAAGGAGTTCGCGGTCGACGGCGTCGGCGTCCTCGTCGTCCACACCGGCGAGGCGTTCGTCGCGTTCCAGGCTATGTGCCCCCACGAAGCGTTCCCACTGGAGACCGGGGTGCACGATGGCTGCGCGCTGACCTGCCTCGAGCACATGTGGCAGTTCGACCTGCGGACCGGCGCGCCGATGGGCGATGCCCAGACGGGGCTGAAGGGATATCCGCTCAAGGAGGAGCGGGGCGAGCTTTACGTCGCCCTATGACGTCTCGTCGCTGCGCTCCAGGAACTCGGTCACTCGCTTGATCATCTCCGCCTTCGGGTAGATGGCGCTCAGGAAGCGTGCCCGCGTCAGGGGGTCGCTGGCGAAGAAGCGCTCGTAGAGCACCTGGCGGCTGCCGAAGGCACTGCCCGCGATGTCCCAGGCCAGCCGGAAGAGCTTGACGCGGTCGCGGGCGGTGGACCCCTCGGTGGCCAGGTACTGCTCGATGGCCGGCGCCAGCGGCCCGCCGAAGTCGGCCTCCGTCGGCGTGATCATGAAGCTGCTCGAGCCGAGCAGCTGGAGGATCTCGGCCATCCGCGGATAGGCCGTCGTGAACAGGTTGCGGGTGATCTCCACCGGCATCGCTGCCGGACGCATGGTGCCCCACTGGTCCGGCTCGGCGTCGGCCTCGGCGGCCCGCATGCAGGCGCGCATCAGCTCCGTGTACATCATCAGCTCGCCCAGCCGCTCCTCGGAGTGGGGCAGGTGCGCGTTGCCCAGTGTCTGGGTCATGAGCAAGGCCACACCCAGGACGAACTCGCACTTGGCCAGGTTCTTGGCCGCGCCCTGGTGGGCCGAGTGCATCGACGAGCCGGTGGCCATGGCGGTGCCGTTGATCAGGTTGATGTCGCCCAGCATGAACACGCGCTCCCACGGCACCAGCACGTCGTCGAAGAACGCGACGCAGTCCATCTCCTCGAAGCGTGAGCCGAGCGGGTGGTCGAAGCGCGACCGGCCCAGGTCGAAGCTCTCCCGGCACAGGAAGCGCAGACCCGGCGTGCCGCACGGGATGGCGAAGTTGAGCGCGAAGGGGCTGTGCGGCTGGTCCAGCTGGGCCAGGCGCGGGGAGTACACGGCGATCTCGTCGGCGATCGGCCCCAGCGTGGCCAGCACGCGGGCGCCCCGCACGACGACGCCGGCGTCGGTCTCGCGCACCACGTGCAGCGCCGTGCCCTCCTCGAGGTTCAGGACGCCGGACACGGTCCGGCTGCGCTGCAGGTTGATGAGGGCGTGCGTCAGCGTCAGGTCCTTCTCGCGGATGTACTCGTAGTAGCGCCGGATGTTGGGGCCGAACTGGGACCGCCCCTGGGCGAAGTAGTCGGCGGCGCCCGCCCAGGCCGCGAAGGTGACGTTCATGAAGTCCGGCGAGCGGCCCATCATGCCGCACGTCGCCCGCGCCCACTGCAGCATCATTTCGCGCCGGGCCTCCAGGTCGGCGCGGGTGCGGGGCACGATGAAGGACAGGCCGACACGTTCGCCGCTGGTCGGCGACACGTAGGTCATCGCCTCGCGCAGCTCGGGGACGTGCTGCAGGTCGTAGAGGGCGGCGATCGCCTGGGCGCCGCGGCGCAATCCCGGGTGCGTCGTCACGTCCTTGACGCGCTCGCCCCCCAGCCACACCTCGCGCTCCTGTTCCTGCAGGCCCTCGAGGTACTCCCGCCCCGTCCGCGCTGGCATGGCGCCTAGAGTACGCTCAC
>JBKOZA010000418.1:0-1044 GCA_046725675.1 Candidatus Methylomirabilota bacterium | reverse complement strand
CCACGACGCCGACGTGATAGAGGAGATCGTCGCCTACACGCTCGTCGCGGCCTTCGCTGTGGTGTGGGGCCTGGTCCTGTTCGCGTTCGTGGTCGATGACTGCCTGCCGCCGGACTGGCGGCTGACCAAGGTGCTCGTGCGGTTCATATCGTGGGTGACGAGGAGGAAGTGATGGCGACCTGTCGACCCACGAGCGCGACCGTCACCGCTTCCTGACCAACGCGCGCATCCGCTCGGCGAGCTCGTCGGCCGGGACATCCTTCCAGACCGCGCGGCCACCGGCACCAGAGGCGTGGCGCCCGCTTTTGGCCCGACCTCCGCGAGGTAGGCGCGGACGGCGGGCGCCAGCCTTGATGCGGTCTTACGGGGCCAAGGGAGATCGACGTGGCCTTCGCCCAGGTCCACCAGCTCGCCCGTGTGTCGCGCGCCGCCGTTGTTGTGAACCGACACGCCGATTGACCCTTGGTCCGACGATCTGCCAAGGTTGAAGAGGCGCGGCACTGGGCCGCGTCGTTGTCGGCTCCGTCCTGATCTTCCTGATCGTCTTGGGCGTCGGCTTCTTCTTGCCGCTTCCTGACGCGCCACAGGCCCCACTGCCTCGCAGTCATGTCCGCGTCCCCCTCGGCGCAGCCGCTGACGACCAGCGCCACCTGGATCTCGCTCGACAACGGCGTAGTGTGATGTCGGCGTTGCCAGCGGCCCACGAGCACGGCATCGCGGAGGAGCGACGAGATGGAGAACATCGAGCTGAAGGTCGAGGGCACGAAGCTGATCCTCACCGTCGATCTGTCGAAGGAGATCGGCCCGTCCTCGAGCGGCAAGAACACGCTCATCGCCAGCACCGAGGGCAACGCCAACGTGCCCGGCCTCGAGGGCGTGAAGGTAGGGCTCTACGTCTACAAGGCGAAGAAGCCCTGACCACCGCCGCTCGTTGACACCGTGCCCGGGCCGCCGAAGAATGCCCGGCGTGGGCCTGGGCTCCTACTACCAGAAGGTCTGGGCGCGCGCCTGGCGCGACACCGTCGCGTTCCTCAAGGCCCATGT
>JBKOZA010000417.1:0-16322 GCA_046725675.1 Candidatus Methylomirabilota bacterium | reverse complement strand
GCCTGGGCCAGGGGCAATCCCATCCCTTCCCAGGCGGAGCGGCGGTCGCTGCGCACGCAGTTCGGCGGGAAGGCGGCGATGACGCGGGCCAGGGATTCGGCCTCCTCCCGCGCGCGGCCGGCGGGCACCACCCGGTTGGCCAGGCCGAACGCCAGCGCCTCGCTGGCCTCCACCGGTCGGCCGGTCAGGATCATGTCGAGCGCGCGGGACAGGCCGATCAGGCGCGGCAACCGCACGGTGCCGCCGTCGATCAGCGGCACGCCCCACCGCCGGCAGAACACGCCGAAGACCGCGCCCTCGCCGGCCACCCGCAAGTCGCACATCAGCGCCAGCTCCAGGCCGCCCGCCACCGCGTAGCCCTCGACGGCCGCGATCGTCGGCTTCGTGAGCGCCAGCCGCGAGGGGCCCATGGGTGCATCACCGTCGGCGGCCAGGCGCAGTCCCCGCTCGGTACCGCGTGCCTTGAGGTCGGCGCCGGCGCAGAAGACGCCGCCGGCCCCCCAGAGCACGGCGACGCGCAGCGCGGCATCGCCCTCGAACTCGCGGAACGCCTCCGCCAGAGCCCGCGCCGCCGGGCCGTCCACTGCGTTGCGCGCCTCGGGCCGGTCGATGACGATCGTGGCGATCGCGTCGTCACGCTCCAGTCGAATGGCCATGGTTACTTGTAGATCGAGCGGGCGAGCTTGAGCATCTCGTCCTGCAGCGTGGGGTCGGTGGTGCCGAGCAGCCTGGCCTGGGCGAGCGCGCGCGCCTCGGCCGTCACCTTGCCCTCCAGACCGCCGACGGTCATCACGAATCCGAGGTTGCCATAGAGCAGCTGCGCCTCGTCGCTCAGGAAGAAGTCCAGGAGCAGCCGCGCCGCGTTGGGACGGGGCGCGCCCTTGAAGACGGCACCGTCGAACCGCACGTAGGGACAGCCCTCCTCGGGGAGGATGGCCTTTACTGGCAACCCCTTCAGCTCGAGGATGTCGGGCAGCGTGTACGGCGCGTACAGGGGATACTCGCCGCGCGCCACCCGCGGATAATTGCCGCGCAGCTCGCGGTTCATGTGGGGCAGCTGCGCGGCGAGCCGGTCGTGAAATTCCTTGCCAAACTTCTGAGTCGTCACCATGAAGAAGACCGCGCCGCCCCCCAGCGCGCGCATGTCGTCGGAGAGGATCTTGCCCTTCCAGCGTGGGTGGAGGAGATCCTTCCAGCTCCGCGGCTCCTCGCCCGGCTTGACGAGGTCGGTGTTGATCAGGATGCCGTACTGGATCACGTAGATCGGAACCCGGGTCCCGTCGGCCTTGAACGGCGCAACCGGCCGCCCGGCGCCGGGCAGGACGCCGTAGGGTACGAAGGTTCCCTCCGCGAGCTGCAGCGCCGTCGTCGTGGAGCCATTGTGGGAGACGTCGCCGAGCACCTTGCCGGCGGCCTGCTCGGTGCGGATGCGCTCGCGCAGCTCGCTGGCCCGCGCCTCCAGCAACTCGGTGCGGAGGCCGTATTTCGCCTCGAAGGCGGCGAGGACCTTCGGCAGCGCCGGCGTGCCGACGGCCCCGTTGTAGACCACGACCTTGCCTTCCTTCCTCGCGGCGTCGATCGTCTTCCTCCACTCGGCGTCGGGGCCCTGGGCGGCGGCCGAGCGCATGGTGCCGGCCGCGGTCAGCGAGGCCAGGGTCATCCTCACGAGCGATCGACGTGTCAGCATTCACGGCCTCCGGGTCACTGAAAGATATCCTTGAACTGCATGGAGAAGAAGAACGCGCCGGCGGGCTCGCCGGGCAAGCGCCGGGGATTGGCCAGGTAGCCGGCCGTGAAGTCGACGCTGCTGGCCAGGCTCACGCGCAGACCGCCGCCGATGCCGTATCGAGTCCCGAGCCGCTCGTCGGCGGGTCCGAGGTGGGCGACGTCGAACATCAACACGGGGCTCACCGAAACCAGGTTGAGCTCGTGGACGAGCGTGTTGACGGTCCGCCGGACGAACGCCATCTCGGTCTGGGCCCGGCGCGACGCTTGCGCCTGATCGATCCGGGCGTAGGCGGCTTCCATGTCGAGACGGATCTGTTCGAGCCGGTCCGCCGCCGCGGTGAGCTCGGCGGCCGTCAGCCGAGCGTCGAGGTCGGTGACGCACGCGGCCCTCACCTTTCGCAGCCGGTCCTCATCCGGATCGACGGTGAGCAGCGCGGCGAGCCGCCCGACTTGCGCCTCGTTCTTCGCCTCGGCCGCCCGGCGGGCCCGGCCGTCCGCGCGCCGGATCGCGCCCGTGCACGCCTGGAACTGCTCCCGCTGCTCGGCGGGGGCCCCCGCCTCGGCGGCCTCCACGGCTGCCTGGAGGCTCGCCAGCTCGGTCAGCACGGCGGGGATCCTCGCCGCGGCCGCCTGGAAGCTCGCATCCTTAGATATGTACCCCGTCTGGACCGCGCTGGTCGCCGTCACCAGCTGCCCGTTCAGGATCTCGGTGAACTTCGGGTCCTGCGACAGCTCGGAGGGTACGAGCGGGCGGCGCCAGACCGGGAAAGCCGCCGTGAGGTTGTAGGCGAAGAACCGGGTGCCACCGGCCCCGTCGCGCGTACGGTCCAGCCGGTTCGTCGGTAGGCTGCGGACGACCGGGCTGCCGCGGATGCTCCACGCGTCGCCCGGAATGAACGGCTCCTCACGGTTGCCGCCGAAGAAGCGCGCGGCGACCGGCACCGAGCCAGGGACTTGCAGGACGCCGCCGGTGAGTCGCGACTCGACGGTGAGCGCGCGGTGATCGCCGAGTGGCACGGCGACTTCGTGGGCGACGTCGCCGATGTGCTTGATCCAGTCGATCCGGCCGTCCGGTCCGAGTGAGCCGAGCTGGATGCCGTACGACGCGGCCAGGACGTGATGATCGAGCCGGGTCGTCGTCCCCAGGTAGAGCTTCACCGCGCCATAGTCCGAGCCGGCCACGGTGTCGGGACCGAGCGCGGATGTCCGGAAGTCGCTGTCCAGCCGCCCGCCCTCCAGAAGACCGCCGAACCGGAGGGACACCGGCAGGGGACCGAAGGCGGCCGTGATCGCGGCGAGCTGCGCGGCGAGACGGTTCGTCCTCAGCTCCGATCGCTCGGTCGGCTTCGACGCATCGAGGTAGTCGAGCTGCCAGTCCACGTGGGCCAGCCAGTCCGCGGCATCGTCCGTGGCACCGGTCAGCGCGGCCGAGACCTCGTGCATGGCCCCCGATCCACGGCCCTCGAGTACGATCGCGTCGAGAGGCAGCAACCTGGCGCCGGCCGGCGGCAGCCGATATTCCAGTCGCCCTCCGGCGAACAGGCCGTCGCCGCGGTCGTAGCCGAGGCCGGGGAACAGGCGCAGCCGACCTCGTTCGGCGTCGGCGCCGGCCACACGTTCGGGGGACGCGGGCTCCAGTCGTCGCGACTCGAAGGTCCCGCTCAGAACCGGCGCGATCTGGGAGGAGAAGACCGCGTAGACGACGTCGAGCTGAGCGTCCGAGCACTGCTCGACCGAGACGACGATGAGCGAGACGCGCACTCGCTGTTCGACGGGCGCCGGCAGGAAGCTCATCTGTTCCAGCTCCCCCGCCTTGCCGAGCACCTCGGCCTCGCGGTAGGGCCGGCCATCCAGCGCGGAGACGTCGGGCCCGGCCGCCTCCAGCCCCGCGCGGATCCAGCCCAGGAACGCGAATGGCCCCTCGAGGCGGGCGCGCCGCACCGTGTATCCGGCGCGTTCGAAGTCGACGCCGGCCGGGCAGCCGGCCGCGGACAGCACCGTCGTCGGGACGGCCCCGACCGGCGCACAGAGGCAGGCCTCGACGGCCAGCAACACCAGCAGGCGTCGCATGACTCTCGCGCGTCAGCGCTTCTTCAGGGTCGCCTGGATCGTTCCCCGCGCCTCCTGCTCGTCGAGGTCGCCCGCCGCCGCGTCCTTCGCGTCGTCGGAGGCCGGGCCCAGCGCGTGAGCCGCCTGCTGCGCCGTCAGCCCCAGGCGCGCGGTGTCCTCGGCCTTGGCGTTGAGCTTCGAGTCCACCTCCACCTGCAGGCTCACCAGCGGGTCGCCGTACGGGTCGGCCTTCCGTTCCCGCTCGAACAGGGCGAAGCCGATCTTCCACCGCACCACCTCGCCCGCGGTGTCCTTCTCGAGGCCGAACACGATCCGGCGGAGACCGTTCTTGGCGTTCAGCTCGAATTTCACCTTGATCGCGATGACGACGCGCTTGGGCTCGCCGATCGGAGCGAGGGCGGCGCGTGTCGTTTTCCTGAGTGCGGTCGCCACCGATCTCTTCCTGGCCATCGCGAGGGCCTCCCCTGGCAGCGCCGCGGTCGCGCGACGCGACGCTGCCTACGTCGCCCGAATGCGCCGCACGCTATGCTCGGGCCCCGTCGGTGTCAAGCATTGTGACGATCCTCAGGCGAGATGCGTGCGGACCAGCTTCCGCTCGCCGAATCGGAACAGGAACACCAGGACCAGCATGACGAGCGCGATCACGCTGACCTGACCGGCCTTGCCCTCCGTCCACAGGCGCATCACGACCACCGGCAGGACCTCGTTGCCGACACTGTAGAGGAGGATGGAGGCCGACAGCTCGCGCAGGATGATGAAGAAGATGAGGATCCAGCCCACCGCGAACGCCGGCCACGCCAGGGCCAGCAGGATCCGCCGGAACGTCGTCCACCAGGCGGCGCCGTGCACCCGGGAGCACTCCTCGAGGTCGTGGGCGAGCTGCGAGAAGGCGCCGGCCATCGTGCGGACGGCCAGCGGCGTGCCGAGCGAGACGTAGGCCACGAGCAGCGCCCACAGCGTGCCGTAGAGCTGGATCGGGCCCGGCAGCAGCGCGTACGCCCACAGGAAGCCCACGCCGAGCACCATCCCCGGCATCATCCACGGCAGCCAGGCCAGCACCTCCACCACTGGCCGCACGCGCAGGCGCGTCCGCACCAGCACGTAGGCGACGACGGCGCCGAGCAGCATGGTGGCCGTCGCGCCCAGCAGCCCGAGTAGCAGCGTGTTGCCGAGCGCGCGCCAGACCAGACGGTTCTGCCAGACGGCGTGATAGTGGTCCGCCGTCAGCATGCTCATCCGGTAGAACCCGAAGAACTTGAAGAACGAGCCGATCAGGAGCTGACTCACCGGCAGCACGACCGTGACAACGAAGAAGAGGACGCAGAAGCCGAAGGTCAGCCACCGCCAGCCGCCGAGACGCGCCACCCGCGGCGCGTAGCCCTTGCCGGTGACCGTGAAGAAGCTGCGACCGCCGAGCAGCCGCCACTGCCAGGCCACCAACCCGAACATGAGAACCATGATGCCGAGGGCCAGCGCGGTGGCCTGCGGGTAATCGGGCCGGTTGACGTGATGGATCAGGTGGTAGATCTCGGTGGTGATCACCTCGATGCCGGCCGGCGAGCCGAAGATCAGCGCCGACTCGAAGCTCTCCACGCCCCGGATGAACGACAACAGAAACGCGCTCGTCGTCACCGGCAGCATCAGCCCCAGGGTCACCCGCCGGAACGTCGTCCACGCCGAGGCGCCGGACATCCGGCTCGATTCCTCCAGCGCGGGATCCATCGCCTTGAAGGCGCCCACGATCAGCAGGAAGAGGAACGGCGTGGAGTACTGCATCATGTGCCACACCACGCCGCCGTAGGAATACACGTTCACGAGCGGCTCGCGGCTGCCGGTGACGCCGCTCCAGGCGAGGTTGATGAGCCCGCCCTTGGGGGTCGCCAGCATGCCCCACGCCATGGCGGTGAGGATCGGCGGGATGTAGAAGGGCAGCGTGATGAGCACCTCGAGGGTCTCGCGGCCGGGCGTGTCGGTGCGGGCGACGATCCAGGCCAGGAACAGCGCCAGCGTCATCGCCAGCACGGTCTTCACCAGCGACAGCCCGACCGTGTTCGCGAGGACGCGCGCGTTGTCGCGCGAGAGCATCGCGCGGTATCCGTCGAGGTTGAAGGCGCCCGCCTCCCCCGGCGGCGTCGTGTGCAGGCTTCCGTACACGAGCATCGCGAGCGGGTACGCGGTCAGGAACAGGAGCAGCGCCAGCAGGAGCGCCAGCGCCACCCGGGTCGTCATGCGCCGTATGGTACTCTGCCGCCAAGTCTGCGCGGAGGGCCAGGCATGACGATCGCCGCGTACGCCCGTCTGGAAGAGCGCATCCTCGCCCGCGACCAGCTCGGCGCCAGCGACGCGCTCTACGAGCTGATGAAGCAGAAGCGCCCCGCCCGGGAGATCGTGCGCGAGACGGTGCGGATCCACGCGCCCTACACTCACGTGCCGTATCACCAGCGCCTCGACGACGGCCTGGTCAAGTTCGTGAACAACGACCACTGCCTGCTCAGCGAGCGGGTCGGGCTGCCGCTGTCCACCATGGTCCGGCCCGAGCTGGCGGAGCTGCCGCTGGCCCAGACAGTCTGGTACATGCCCACGGGCCTCGACCCCTGGAACCAGCTCCTCGGCAAGGCGCCGGGCCACTACACGCGCCTCTACGACATCCGCGTGAATCAGACGCCGCCGGCGCCGCAGGTGCACTGGCCCGACCAGGAGCCGCTGGCGACGGAGGGCCCGCTGCGCGAGCGGTTGAACGACTGGCTCACCCTCGTGCAGCGCGGCGAGGTGCTGACCTCGTACCGCGTGTTCCTCGGGCTCATGGCCGATCCCGCCAACCGCCAGGCGGCGCTGGCCCAGCTGGCCTTCGCCGGGCTCATCGACGTCCAAGACCGCATGCTGCACAATCGCTCCTACACGACCGGACACAAGTCCTACCGAGCTCGGGCCACCATTGAGCTGGGGGCCGCGATCGGCTGGGACGACGCCCACCACGTGCTGTACGCCGGCGTGCCGGACATCGCGGTGGGGCCGCGCTGGTACTCGACGTACGAGATGGGCTGCAACGTCGTGCACAACCTGCTCGACGGCCGCGACACCGAGCTGCTCGCCCAGTCGGCGCCGCCGACGCCGGCCGAGGAGGCGATGCTGGTGCACGCGATCACCCGGGGCCGCGAGCTGGCGGTGATCGAGGCGTTGGTCGCCCTGCTCCGGGGCGGCCGGTCGCCGCGCCGGATCCTCGACGTCATCCAGGTGGCCGCCGCCGAGAACATCCTCGAGACCGGCGCGCCCAACAACTTCTCGATGTCGCAGCACGGCTACGAGTACTGCAACACGCTCGGCTGGTTCTTCGACACCTTCGAGCACCCGCACCGGCTGAAGCTGCTGTTCGTCGCCGCGTCTTTCATCCAGCACGCCGCCGAGCACCAGCGCGACACCGCCGACAACGGGCCGCGCACCATCGCGCCGCCGGCCGGCTCGTCGGCGTGGCCGGCGGCCAGGGTGCTGACCGAGCTGGAGCGCGCGCTGCTGGCGCTGCGGCCGGACGAGGCGGTCGACCTCACCGCCGCCTACCTGGCCTCGGGCGCCGACCGCGCGCCCCTCGTCGAGACGCTGGCCTCGGGGGCCACCATCGTTGGCAACGACCCGCACAACCAGGAGCTGGGGCTGTGCCTGCTGGAAGACTACGCGCACACCCGGGCCCACGGTCGCGAGCGGCTGCTGCTGGCCTGCGCCCAGCACACCGCCGGCCACCGCAAGTACGGCGACCACCTGGAGTGCTACCGACGCTTCGCCGAGGCCTTCGACCTCACCGAGAGCTGACGATGCCCTACGACCTCGTGATCAAGAACGGCGTGCTCGTGGACGGCTCCGGCCTGCCGCGTTACCACGCCGACGTCGCCGTGCAGCACGGGCGCATCGCCGCCATCGGCCGCATCCGCGAGCGGGCGCGGGAGGTCATCGACGCCGACGGCCTGGTGGTCTCGCCGGGGTTCGTGGACGGTCACACCCACATGGACGCCCAGGTCTTCTGGGATCCCCTCGGCACCTGCTCGTGCTGGCACGGCGTGACCAGCGTGGTCATGGGCAACTGCGGCTTCACCCTGGCCCCGTGCGCGGAGAAGGACAAGCACCTCGTCGTGCGCAACCTCGAGCGCGCCGAGGACATTTCCGGCCAGGCGATGGCGGCCGGCATCCGCTGGGGCTGGACGACGTTCCCGGAGTTTCTCGACTGCGTCGACGCCTTGCCCAAGGGGATCAACTACGCCGGCTATCTCGGCCACTGCGCGCTACGCACCTACGTGATGGGCGAGCGCGCCTTCGAGCAGCCCGCCACCGAGGACGATCTCGCCGCGATGGAGCGCGAGCTGCGCGATGCCATCCGGAGCGGTGCCATGGGCTTCACCACCTCGCGCTCGCCGATCCACGAGACGCCCGACGGCCGACCGGTGGCCAGCCGGCTGGCGACCTGGGACGAGGTCCGACGGCTGGTCGGGGTCATGGGGGACATGAACGCCGGCATCTTCGAGCTGGCCGGCGAGGCGGTGGGCCGCGAGCTGAGCGACCCGGCGGCGTTCCGCGACTACCACGTGCGCCTGCGCGAGCTCGCCGTGCAGACGGGACGGCCGGTGACGTGGGGCATGTTCAGCCGTCTGGAGGCGCGCGAGGTCTGGCGGCGCTACATGAACCTGCTCGACGAGACGGCGGCGGCCGGCGGGAGGATGTTCGCCCAGGTCCACAGCCGCGGGCTCAACGTGCTGCTGTCGTTCCGGACCCAGATGCCCTTCGACGACATGCCCGCCTGGAAGCCCTTCCGTGCGTTGCCGCTCGCCGAGCAGCGCGCCCGCCTGCGCGATCCGCAGACGAGGCAGCAGCTGGTCGCGGGCGCCCACCAGCAGCCCGACCGCAAGACGCTGGGCACCGAGGCGCGCCCGTTCCCCTACGAGTGGATCTTCGTCTACGACTCGGTCCAGGGCCCGCACCCCACGGTGGCCGAGATCGCCCGGGAGCGCGGGGTGGACCCGGCCGAGGCCATGATCGACCTGGCCCTCGAGAAGGACCTGGAGCGCTTCTTCGTGCACCCGGTCGCCAACGAGATGCAGGACGACGTCCTCGAGATGATGCGCCACCCGCGCGCCGTGGTCACGTTTTCGGACTCCGGCGCCCACGTGTCGCAGATCATCGACTCGTCGTTGCAGACGCACCTGCTCAGCCACTGGGTGCGCGAGCGGCAAGTGTTCACGCTCGAGCAGGCCGTCCGCATGCTCACGCTCGTGCCGGCCACCCACTGGGGCTTCGCCGACCGCGGCCTCGTGCGCGAGGGGTTCGCGGCCGACCTCCTGCTCTTCGATCCCGACACCATCGCGCCCGAGATGCCGGACGTGGTGAACGATCTGCCGGCCGGCGCCCGCCGGCTCGTCCAGCGCGCGCGCGGCATCGCGGCCACGATCGTCAACGGCGAGGTCGTCCTGCGCGACGGCAAGCACACCGGCGCCCTGCCGGGACGGCTGCTGCGCGGACCGTACGCGCGGCGAGGCGCGCTGTGAAGCGCATTACCCAACACTGAGTGGCACACGCCTTGCGCTCCTTGTCGGCAGGGGCAACTCGAAGGCAAGGAGCGCACGATGAGTACGATCCTTCTCGTCATCCTGATCCTGCTGCTGCTCGGCGTGCTGCCGGTATGGCCCTATAGTTCGGGCTGGGGGTTCTACCCGAGCGGCGGGCTGGGCCTGATCCTGATTATCCTGATCATCCTCGCGCTCACCGGCCGGCTGTGAGCTGATCGCGAGCGCCGTCAGCGCCGTGTTGCGGCCGGCGTGGCCCCGACGTTGACACGCTCGGGAGGGCGCCGCAGAATGCGCGCGCCATGAAGCTGTCCGTCGAGTTTCCCAGCGTGTCGTACCGGGAGGGGCCCGAGGCCGTCCGGCGCTTCGCCCGCACCCTCGAGGAGATCGGCTACGACCACGTCGACGTGTTCGACCACGTCGTCATGGGTCATCCGATCGAGGGTCGGCCTGCCGGCCCCTACAACGCGCAGATGCCCATCCTCGAGGCGCTGATGCTGCTGTCCCACGTCGCCGCCGTCACCACCCGCCTGACGCTCGGCACCGAGGTGCTGGTGCTGCCACAGCGTCAGCCGGCGCTGGTGGCCAAGCAGGTGAGCACGCTCGACACCTTGTCGGGCGGCCGCATCCGGCTCGGCGTCGGCGTCGGCTGGCAAGAGTCGGAGTACGAGGCGCTCGGCGAGGACTTCCACACCCGCGGCGCCCGCATGGACGAGGCGATCGCGCTGCTGCGGACGTACTGGAGCGAGGCGCAGGTGAGCGCGACCGGTCGTCACTATCCCACGACCATGATGGCGATGGAGCCCAAGCCGCCCCAGGGCCGGCGGCTGCCGGTGTGGGTCGGCGGCCACTCGCCCGCCGCGTTCCGTCGCGTGGGGCGCCTGGGCGACGGCTGGCTGGCCAGCCGCGTCACCGACGCCGACGACGCGCGGCGCGCGATCGACGCGATTCACCGCGCCGCCGCCGAGGCCGGGCGTGAGCCCGGCGCCATCGGGCTGCAGAGCATGGTCGCGCCGCCCCCTCGGGACGCCGAGGGCAAGCGCTTCTACGACGAGCCCGACCGGGTGGTGGCGCGGGTGGCGGCGCTGCAGAAGATGGGCTTCGAGTGGGTCGCGCTGAACGCGACGGCCATCTTCCAGGCCGGCGCCCGATCCGTCGACGCCATGCTCGATTCGCTGGCCCGGCTGCACGGCCGCCTCCGCGCGGAGGTCGGCTGAGCGTCCCCCGGGCGCTCCTCTCAGACGCGCCGAGACACCGATGCCTGGACACCGCCGCGCGTCCGGCGGTAGGATCGGGCCGAGGTGGCGCCCATGACGACCTACAACCGGATCTCGGCCGACTGCCACATCGACATGCCCTGGATTCCCGACGACCTGTTCACCGCCAACGCCGCGGCCGCGATGCGCGAGCGCATGCCGTACGTCGTCGACGGCCCCGACGGTCGTCACTGGACCTGCAAGAACGGCACGTCCTTCGGGCTGGTGGGCGGCGTCGGCCCCTCGGGCCAGAAGCTCGTCCCCGGTCAGAACTATCGGGTCGACAAGATGGCGGCGGTCGGGCTGTACGAGGACGGCAAGAAGGGTATTCGGCGTCCCACCGATCCGCACCGTCGGCTCAAGGACATGGAGCTCGATGGCGTGGACGCCGAGGTGATCTTCGGCATCCTCGGGGCCGCCACCCGGCTGAACGATCACGAGGCGGCCAAGGAGATGTTCCGCATCTACAACGACTGGCTCGTCGACTTCTGCCGTCACTATCGCGATCGTCAGATCGGGCTGGCCTGCCTGCCCTACGGCGACATCGACGCCGCCGTGGCGGAGGTCCACCGCGTGGCCAAGCTCGGGCTGCGCGGGCTCGAGCTGTCCTGCTCGTGGGACATGGAGCCGATGTGGCACCCGGTGTGGGAACCGCTGTGGAAGGCCGTCAACGACGTGAACCTGCCGCTGCACTTCCACACGTTCCCGAGCACGCCGCCGGGCGTGCGCGAGAAGGCCAGCGGTCTCACGCGCCGCGCCGCGATGTTCACCGGCGTCTCCGCGTTCCAGATGAACCTCGTCAACATCCTGGCCGCGATCATTGGCGCCGCCGTGCTGGAGCGGTATCCGAACCTCCGCATCTCGTTCGGCGAGAGCGGGATCGGCTGGATCCCCTACGCGCTGGACCGCATGGACTTCGAGTGGGAGGACCGGTTCCGCGACCTCGGCCTCACGATGAAGCCGAGCGACTACTGGCGCCGCCAGTGCAAGGCGACCTTCCAGTTCGACCGCATCGGCACCAAGCTCATCGACGAGATGGGCGCCGAGACGCTCATGTGGGCCTCCGACTATCCGCACACCGACGGCGTGTGGCCGGAGTCGTCCAAGTACATCGAGGAGCAGTTCGGTCACCTGCCCGCGGACGTTGTCCGCAAGATCACCTGTGAGAACGCCGGCAAGTTCTACGGGCTCATGACATGACACGGAGGGATCCCATGCGACGCATCGGCGTGATCGTGGCTGCCTCGATTGCCCTCATCCTCGGCGCCGGGACCGTGCTCGCCCAGCACGGCGGCCACGTGGTCTCCACGCCCGACATGCTGAAGTGGGTCGAGCCGCCGACCTTCCCCGGCGCCCGCCTGGCCGTGGTCCACGGCGATCCGAGCAAGGAAGGTCTCTTCGTCTACCGCGTGAAGCTACCCGCCAACTACAAGATCGCGCCCCATACCCACAAGGCCAGCGAGAACGTCACCGTCCTGTCGGGGGTGTTCTTCATCGGCATGGGGGAGAAGTTCGACCAGGGCTCCGGCAAGGAGCTGCCCGTCGGCGGCTTCGTGTCCGTTCCGCCTCAGCATCCGCACTTCGCGTGGGCGGGCAAGGAGGAGACGGTCGTGCAGGTCCACGGCGTCGGCCCGACCGACATCACGTTCGTCAACCCGGCCGACGACCCCCGGAAGAAGCCGTGAGCATCGAGCCGAAAGCCGCGACCGAGCGCGCCGTCACCTCGGAAGCTCTGCTCCGGGAGCTCTACGGTCAGCCGGGCGAGCGAGCGGTCGCCAAGGAACGACCCGTCCTCAACGAGGACTGTCGCGCGTTCGTCGCCCACTCGCCGTTTCTGGTCATGGGCACCGCCGGCGCCGACGGCCGGTGCGACGTCTCGCCCAAGGGCGACGCGCCCGGGTTCGTCGTGGTGCTCGACGACCAGCACCTCGCCATCCCCGATCGCCTCGGCAACAACCGGCTCGACGGGCTGCGCAACGTCGTCGACAATCCCCACGTCGGGCTGATCTTCTTCATCCCCGGCCGCGAGGACACCTTGCGGGTCAATGGCCGCGCTCGGATCGTGCGCGATGAGGCGCTGCTGGAGCGGCTCGCGGTGGCCGGCAAGCGACCCGTCACGGCGCTCGTCGTCGAGGTCGAGCAGTGCTTCATGCACTGCGCCCGGGCCTTCAAGCGGGCGGGCCTCTGGGAGCCCGAGCGCTGGCCCGACGCCTCGAACGTGCGCTCGATGCAGCGGATGATCTGGGACCTGCTGCCCGCCAAGCCAGCCGGCAAGACCGTGGAGCAGTACGAGCGCGAATCGCAGGAGAACCTCAAGAAGCTCTACTAGCGCGTCGGCTACAGACGCGCCATCACGCGCTCGGCGAAATCCTCGATCACCCGGTACTGTCGGTTGAGTGGTGGGTAGAGCATGATCTGCCTCAGGCCCTCGCTCCCCAGCTCCCGCACGCGCTCGACCAGCTCTTCGGGCGTGCCGCCCAGCGTGCTGCCACGGATGAGGTCGGCCGTGAGGAAGCGGGCCTCCTGCCGGTCGAGGAAGCTGTAGTGGCTGCCGTGCAAGCGCTGGTGCCGTACGTCGGGTGGAGCCTCGTTGAGCCAGCCGAGATAGGCCTTCCAGATCGAGCGAGCGTAGTCGGGCGGCTCCTCGCCCGTCTCCAGGTGGCGGGCGACGAGATAGTGCAGGCCGGACAGCACGGCGGCGCCGCACTCGGCGACGATCCGTGGTGAGTCGAGCGCCTCGCCGGGCTCGCGCATGACCAGCGTGACCATCGCCGAGGTGTAGAAGTCCGGCGGCAGCGCGCGCCCGGCCCGCTCGGCGCCGCGGCGGGCGTTGGCCAGCATCGCGGGCAGCGTGCCGCCGCGCGGCAGGCCGGAGATGAGTCCGTCGCCGATCTCCCCGGCCAGCGCCTGGGCCCGCGGGCCGAAGCCGGCGACGTAGACCGGGATCGGGTGGTCGAGGTCGATGAAGCGGTGCTCGCGCATCTGGAACCGGATCGGATGCGTCTCCCCCTCCAGCGAGTAGTCGACCTCCTCACCCCGCAGCAGCGTGCGCACGACCTGGACGTACTCACGGAACGGGGCCAGCCGCATCGGTCGGCGTCCGAGCAGGCGCAGCCCGGTGTGGCCGGTGCCGAAGCCGATGAAGCACCGCCCCGGCGCCAGCCGGTTGATGGTCGCGATGCCGTTGGCGGCGGCCGGGGCCAGCCGCAGTGCCGGCACGTTCACCCCGGTGCCGATGCGCATGGTGCGGGTCGCCTGCGCCGCCAGCGCCAGCACGGCCCAGCAGTTCGACCGGATGATCGGACTGTCGGTCACCCAGCAGTGGGTGTAGCCCAGGTTCTCGGCGCGCGCGATGTACCCGATCTCGTCGATCTTCGCCGTCATGATCCCGAAGTCCATCCACACCTCCCGTGAGGGCCGCGCCCATCCTACGCCGAACGCCGGCGCCGCGCGGCGGCGATGCGATGTTCACGTCAGGTGGTATCCGGGCTAGAATCCGCGCACGATGGCGACGCTGAGGGTCGGACTCGTCGGATCGCGGTTCGCGGCGCGCTTGCATCTGGCGGCGTACCGGCGCGTGTACGGTGTCGAGGCGCAGGTGGCGGGCGTCACCTCGCCGACGCCCGAGCGGCGTGAGGCATTGGCCCGTGAGAGCGGCGCCACGGCGTACCCGAGCCTGGCGGCGATGCTGCCGCACGTGGACGTCGTCGACGTGTGCGCACCGCCGGCGCACCACGAGGCGGCGGCGCTGGAGGCGATCGAGGCCGGCAAGCACGTCGTGGTCGAGAAGCCGTTCACCGGCGCGTTCGACACGGCGGGGGTCCCGGGCAATCGCGCGGGGAAGGAAGCGCTGCTGAAGGAGGCGCTGGCCAGCGCCGATCGCATCGTGCGCGCGGCCCGCCGCCGCGGCGTGGTGCTGGGCTACGCCGAGAACTGGATCTACGCGCCGGCCGTCCAGAAGGAGCGCGAGATCGTCGAGAAGACCGACGCCCAGATCCTCTGGATGCTGGGCGGTGAGTCCCACAGCGGCTCGCACTCGCCGGTGTACGGCATCTGGCGTCACGCCGGTGGCGGCTCGCTGGTCGGCAAGGGCTGTCATCCGCTGACGGCCTGTCTCTACCTCAAGCAGGTGGAAGGGCGCGCCCGGCACGGCCGCCCGATCCGCCCCTCGGCGGTGTCGTGCCGCGTGCACGAGCTCACCCGCCTGCCGGGCTTCCGCGACCGCGGCTATCTCCGGACCGACTATGAGGACATCGAGGACTACAGCGCGCTGCACGTGACCTTCGACGACGGCACCGTGGCCGACGTGTTCGCGACCGAGCTGGTGCTGGGCGGCGTCCACAACTATCTGGACGTCTTCGCCAACAACCACCGCACGACGTGCCGGCTCAACCCCGTGAACCTGCTCGACACCTACAATCCGGCCGCGGCCCAGTTCGACCGCGTCTACGTCGTGGAGAAGATCGGGACCAAGGAGGGCTGGAGCCACCCCGCCGCCGACGAGGAATGGCAGCAGGGCTTCTATGCCGAGATGCAGGATTTCCTCGAGTGCTGCCGGAGCAGCCGGGCACCCCAGTCCGGTGCGCTCGTCGCGCACGACACCGTGGCGACGCTGTACGCCGGCTATGTGTCGGCCGAGCGTCACGGCGCCGAGACCCCGGTCCCGGTCGCACCGCTGGCCGAATTGGAGTAACGTTCCTCCATGCGGCCGCCGGGTCCCAGAGGGCACGTCCTCGTCGGCTCGCTGCCCGAGTTCCGGCGCGACCTGCTGGGCTTCCTGTCCGACTGCGCCCGGGAACACGGTGACGTCGTCGCCTTCCGGGTCCCGCGGCGACGGCTCGTCCTGATCAACCACCCCGATCTCATCGAGGAGGTCCTGACCGCGCACGCGCGACGGACGACCAAGACCGCCATCCTGAACATGCTGCGACCGGTCTTGGGCGACGGCCTCCTCCTGAGCGAGGGCGACACGTGGCTCCGGCAGCGGCGACTGATCCAGCCGGCCTTCCACCGCCAGCGGATCGCCGCCTACGGCGACGTGATGGCCGGCTACGCCGAGCGGGCCATGCGGGAGTGGAAGGACGGCCAGCGGCGCGACGTGCACGCCGACATGATGGCGGTGACCCAGGCGATCGTCGCCAAGACGCTGTTCGACACCGACGTCAGCGACACCGCCTGGGACGTCGGCCAGGCGCTGCACGTGCTCACCGAGGACTTCTCGCGCCGGCGCGCGCGGCTGTTCGAGCTGCCGCGGTGGGTGTCGACGCCGGCCCGCCGGCGCAACCGCACCGCCATCGCGCGGCTCGACCGGATCGTCTACGACATCATCGCGGCGCGGCGGGCCAGCGGCGAGGACCGCGGCGACCTCCTGTCCATCCTGCTGGCCGCCCGCGACGCCGACGACGGCAGTCGCATGACCGACCAGCAGGTCCGCGACGAGACCATGACGCTGTTTCTGGCCGGCCACGAGACGACGGCGGTGTCGCTGTCGTGGACGTGGTACCTGCTGGCGCAGCACCCGGGCGTCGAAGCGCAGCTCGCCGACGAGGTCCGGAACGTGCTCGGCGGCCGGCTGCCCGCGGTGGCCGACCTGCCGCGTTTGCGCTACACGGAGATGGTGGTGACGGAGTCGATGCGACTCTACCCGCCGGCCTTCATGCTCACGCGGCGCGTGGTCGAGCCGTTCGACGTCGGTGGCTATCGGATGGAGCCGGAGACGGCG
>JBKOZA010000416.1:0-1939 GCA_046725675.1 Candidatus Methylomirabilota bacterium | reverse complement strand
CGGGAGCCGATGGCCATGGCTAGCCGCTCGTCTTGAGCTGGCCCTTGACCGCCAGGGCCACCTGCTCCTGCGCCCACTCCATCGCCCGCTTGGTGGGCATCCCGTTCACGGCCTTGGCGACCATGTCCGGCAGGATGTAGTTGACCTCGACGCGGCCCACCGCGTCGTTGGGCTTGGCCGGCCACCCCCGCGGGTGGGCGAACTCCGCTTCCTTGGGCAGCATCGCGAACTTGGGGTTCCTCGCCCAGATCGGATGGTCGGCGAGGTGCCGCAGGGGAGGATGGTTGAAGGCGTTGGACGCCACGATCCAGGCGTCGTAGTTCTCCTTCTGGAAGAGGAACTTCACGAAGTCCTTGGCGAGCGCGATGTTCTTGGAGAACTTCCAGACGCTGACCATGTTGATCGGTGGCGCCGAGTGCGTGCCCGCGGGGCCGGCCGGGCTCGGATGGTGGTTGATATCGTCGGCGATCGGCATCTTTTCCTTGAGGGCGGCGTTGTACGGGCTGATCGGGTTGTGGATCCAGGAGCACTTGCCGGCGAGGATGCAGCGGTTGTTGGACGCGTCGTCCCAGGACAGGACTTCCGGCTCCATCGCGTCCTTATAGAGCTCCTTGTACCACTCGATCACCTGGGCCGTCTTGTCCGAGTTGATCGCGGGGGTCTTGCCGTCGGCCTCGAGCACCTTGGCGCCGTGGCACCAGGCCACCGACCAGTACGTGGTGATGGCGTCGCCGCAGTGACTGATGGCGATGCCGACCGGGTTGCCCTGCTTCTTGAGGATCTTGCCGTGATGGAGCAGCTCGGCCCACGTCTTCGGGTACTCGAGCTCGGCTTTCTTGAAGTGAGCCATGTTGTAGGTGGCCGGGAACGAGATCCAGAACCACGGCACGGCCTTCCACCCGGACTTGGTCTGGCACGACTCGGCCGCGAAGGGATACCACCCGCCGTACTTCTTGCCGAGCTCGTCCACGAGGTCGGCGACGTCGGCCAGCTGGTTCTCGAACAGGAACGGGTCGGCTCCACCCGTGAGGAGCAGGTCGTGGCCGGATTGCGACTGGGCCTCGGCCGCCCGCTTGGCCGGCAGCTGCAGGTGGGCGATGGTGTCCACGCGCACGGTGGCGCCGACCTGCTTGCCGAACGCTTCCGCCTGCTTGCGCAGCTCGTCGTCCGCGGCTGGCACGAAGTGATTCCAGGACAGGAACGTCAGCTCCCGCTTCTGCGCGCGGGCCGGCGCTCGGTCGAGCGTGGTGAGCGAGAGGGCACCCACGGTGATCGCAGAGGAGCGGAGGAACCGGCGGCGACTGATCCGAGCGGTCATGAGCGGTCTCCTTTGTCGGCGGTGACGGAGGACACGCGGCTCGGGGAAAAGTGAGGCCGTTCTACTGCCGGGGGGCGCCGTTGTCAAGCGGCCACACCTGTCAGTGTGGCCGTGCGACGCCTGTCAGGTGGGACGCTTGGCGACCAGGAACGTGAACCGTCCCCGGTGGACGATCTCCCCGCGCTGGTTGATGACCTGGCGTTCCTCGACGATGACACCGCCCTCGCGCATCGAGCGCTTGACGACGGTCTTTGAGCGGCTGTGGATCGTGTCGCCGACGCGCACGGGCTGCAGCACCTCCCACTCGAAGCCCATGAAGGCCAGCACCGCCAGGGGCGGCTGGGGCACGCGCCAGCCCAGACCAGTGGTCAGACACAGCGGCAGCAGCTCGGGCACGAGGCCGGGCTCGGCGACCTCGTGGCTGAGGCCGGAGTAGATCGCGACGTGCGCCTCGGTGAGCGTCAGGGCCGGCGTCTCGACCACGCCGCGGAGAACGACGTCCTCGAAGTAGAAGCGGGGGCCGGTCACGGCCGGTCAGCCGCCAGGCCGGCGTTCCACCACGACGTCGGTCTCGCCCTCCTGCACCACCTCGCCGCGCTGGTTGAGGACCTGGCGCTCGAG
>JBKOZA010000415.1:0-1590 GCA_046725675.1 Candidatus Methylomirabilota bacterium | reverse complement strand
GAGGTCGTTGCCGAAGACCTTGACCCCCACCTCGGAGCGGATGCCGGTCGTCAGCATGTTGATGCGGTTGATGATCGGCTGCGTCCAGATGTTCGACACGCCGGGCAGCGTGGTGGCCTGATCCAGCTCGCCGATGAGCTTCTCGCGCGTCATGCCCGGGCGCCATTCCCGCTCGGGCTTGAGGCTCACGACCGTTTCCGTCATGTTCACCGGCGCCGGATCCGTGGACGTGTCGGCGCGGGCGATCTTCGCCACGACCGATGCAACCTCGGGGAACTTCTGGATCGCCTCGTTCTGCTTGCGCGTGATCTCGATCGCCTGACCGAGCCCGATGGCAGGGTCGGTCACGGGCATGAACATGAGGTCGCCCTCGTTCAGCGGCGGCATGAACTCCGTGCCGATCCTCGGGACGAGGGCGGCGGCGCCGGCCACGACAAGGACAGCGACCGCCAGCGTGGCGACGCGATGCCGCAAAGCAAAGTCGAGCACCGGGCGGTAGAGCCACACGAGCGGTCGCATCACCGGGTTGTGCTCCTCGCCCCGCACCCGGCCGCCGATGAGGAGACTGCACAGCACCGGGACCAGCGTCACGGACAAAATCGTGGCGCCGATCATCGAGAAGGTCTTCGTGAAGGCCAGCGGGTGGAAGAGCTTGCCCTCCTGTCCGGTGAGCGCAAAGACGGGCAGGAAGGCCAGGATGATGATCGCGAGCGAGAAGAAGATCGGCCGGCCGACCAGGCGCGTGGCCTCGAGCACCGTCTCGGCCACGCGGCGGCGATCGCGCGTATTCACCCCGCGCTTCTCGATGAACCGGAACGCGTTCTCTGTGACCACGATGCCGGCGTCCACCAGCACGCCGATGGCAATCGCGATCCCGGCCAGCGACATGATGTTGGAGGTGATGCCGAGGTAGCGCATGAAGAGAAACGCGGTGAGCACGGCCAGCGGCAGCGGGATGGTCACGATCAACACCGAGCGCAGATGCAGGAGGAAGACGATGTTGACGATGGTCACGACGATCGTCTCTTCGATGAGCGCGCGCTTGAGCGTCGAGACAGCCCGCTCGATGAGCGCCGATCGGTCATAGAACGACACGATCCTCACTCCGGCCGGGAGGCCCCTCTGTAGCGCGGCGATCTTCTCCTTGACGCGGTTGATCACGTCTACGGTGCTGACGCCGTAGCGGGCCACGACCACGCCGCCGGCCGCCTCATTCGTTCCCTTGATCAGTGCCGCCGCTCGAAAGGCGTCGCCGACCTTCACCTGGGCCACCTGCTTGATGAAAATCGGCACGCCGCCCTCGGCGCCGACGACGATGTCCTCGACGTCACGGACGTTCTCGATGAGACCGAGGCCACGTACGACCGACCAGCTGCCGCTCGCCTCGACGACGTTGCCACCAACGTTCCTGTTGCTGCGCATGACGGCATCGACAACGGCCGAAAGCGGGATTTTGTAAGCGCGCAGCCGGTTGGGATCGACGTCGATCTGGTACTGCCGCACCGTCCCGCCGATGCTGGCGACCTCGGCGACGCCGGGCACCGAGTTGAGCTGGTAGCGGATGAACCAGTCCTGCAGCGACCTCAGGTC
>JBKOZA010000414.1:0-5679 GCA_046725675.1 Candidatus Methylomirabilota bacterium | reverse complement strand
CGCAGCCCGACTTGAGACCGTGCTTGCACTCGCTCATCGAGCGAACCTCGCGATCACGTTCTTTCCGTAGCGGAGCACGTCGTCCGGTGTCTTGACCTGGGCCGGCAATCCCGCGCCCGAGCTGACCGGCACCGCGACCCGCGTCACGCCCAGGCGGGCCAGCGCCTCGATCTCGGCCGGCTCGGCCGGCGCCGAAACGGTGAGCTCGACGTCGGCGGGATCGCGTCCGGCCGCCTCGGCGGCGCGGCGCATCTCGTCGAACAGCGCGACCGGCGCGCCGCGCGCCGGGAAGTAGCCGTCGCCGAGCCGACCGGCCCGGCGGGCGGCGGCCGGCGTGTCGCCGCCGACGACGATTGGGATGCGGCCGCCGGCCGGGCGCGGGCGGCAGAAGACCTCGTCGAACGACACGAAGCGTCCGCGGAAGCTCGCGCGCTCCTGGCTCCACAGCGCCCGCATCGCCGCCACGTACTCGTCGGTGCGGGCGCCACGGTCCTCGAACGGCACGCCCAGCGTGGCGAACTCCTCGGCCAGCCAGCCCACGCCGACGCCGAGCAGCACGCGGCCGCCGCCAGCCAGATGGTCGAGCGTGGCGACCGCCTTGGCGGTCACCACCGGATTGCGCTGGGGCAGGATCAGGATCGCCGTGCCGAGCTTGATCGTCCGGGTGGCGGAGGCCACGTAGGCCAGCCAGATGAGCGGGTCGGGGAGGGGGAAGTCCTCGAGGCCCGAGCCCATCTTTCCCGTCGGCGAGTACGGGTAGCGCGACTCGTAGCGCGCCGGCACCACCACGTGCTCGACCGTCCACAGCGACTCGAAGCCGGCGGCCTCAGCGGCCTGGGCCAGCTCGACCGCGGCCGGCCCGCTCGCATATCGTCCCAGGCTCGCGTAGCGCAGGCCGAACTTCACGGCGTCACCGCCACAGCCGCTTCGTGGCCAGCGCCGCCCCCTGGGCGAGCGTCTCCAGCTTGGCCCACGCGATCTGCGGGTGCACGCGCCCGCCGAGCCCGCAGTCGGTCCCGGCGAGGACGTTCTCGCGGCCGACCAGCCGCGCGAAGCGCTCGATGCGGTCGGCGACGAGCTCGGGGTGCTCCACCACGTTGGTCGCGTGACTGACCACCCCGGGGATCAGGATCTTGCCAGGCGGCAGCTTGACGTCCTCCCACACACGCCACTCGTGCTCGTGGCGGACGTTGCCGGCCTCGAAGGAGTAGGCCTGGCAGTCCACCGCCAGCATGACGTTCACGATGTCGCGCATGGGGATGTCGGTCACGTGCGGCCCGTGCCAGCTCCCCCAGCAGAGGTGGAACCGGATGCGCTCGCGCGGGAGCCCGCGCAGCGCGTGATTGAGCGCCTCCACGCGCACCATCGCGAACTTCCGGTAGGCCTCGGCGGACGGCGCCGGGTTGATCATGTCCCAGTTCTCGGCGACGGCAGGATCGTCGAGCTGCAGCACGAGCCCAGCCTCGACGATCGCGGTGTACTCCTCGCGCATGGCGTCGGCGCACGCGTAGAGGAACTCTTCCTCCGTCTTGTAGTGCTCGTTGCCGATCCGCGAGGCGCTGCCGGGCGCAATGGAGGTCATGAAGCCCTCCCCGACCCCGGCCGCCTGCAGCGCGGCCTTGAAGTGCGCGACGTCGGCGCGAATGGCCTCGTGCCCGGTGTAGGTCAGCGGCCCGGTGCACACCGGCAGCCGCATGCCTCCGCTGCCGGGCGGCACCGTGGACACGCCCGAGTGCGGGTCGGCGTAGGCGGCGGCGAAGAGCTGGCGGTCGCGGCGATCCGAGAAGCTGGTCAGCCGGACCTGGCCGGGTTCCGAGCGCCGCGCCGGCAGCTTGTAGATCTCGGTGCCCAGCACGAGGCCGCCCAGGCGCTGGAACGAGTAGCTCCACCACGCTCCGTAGTTGACGCGCTGGCCCATCGCCTTGCCGTACTCGCCGTCGCCGGCGACGTCGATGCCGGCGTCCCGCTGCCGTCGCACGACATCCTCGACCGCGGCGGCCAGCCGTCGCTGGTAGCCGGCCTCGTCCCTCGATTCGCCCGCCTGGCGCGCGCGATTGATCTCGATCAGGTCGTCGGGGCGCGGCAGGCTTCCCGCGTGGCTGGTCAGGATGCGCTGCTCGCTGCGTCGCATGGTCAGCTCGCCCTCGGGTAGCAGTGGGTGTTGGGCCGGGATCCGATCGTCGCCCCGAGGTCGCAGCTATAGCCGCGCTGCTCCATGCACGTCTTCATGATGCTGAAGTCGACGCCCTCCTGCGTGCGGTAGTTCACGCGGCCACCCACCAGCAGATCCTCGAGCGCCGCCGAGGACGAGCTCTGCTGGCACTGGTGAAAGGCGGTCCATCCGGCGTCTTGTCGAGCGGTGAGCCCACCGCAGCCCGCCAGCCCGGCCGCGAGGAGCACCGCGCACGTCAGTCGCTTCACCGTGTCCATCATGGGCCCACCTCCTGCGGGGTCGGGTTCCCCGGCACGGTCCTCATCCTACCCGATCGCGCGTAGCCGGCGAGAGGTGAGCAGGACGAGCGCGTTGACAGCCACCATGCCGCCACCGAAGAGGACGGCGAAGCGCGCGTCCACGGCGGCGGCGAGGACACCGCTGAGCAGGCCGCCCAGCGGCAGCAGGTTCCAGCAGAGCGAGTAGAGGCTCAGCACGCGCCCACGCAGGTGATCGGGCACCCCCTGCTGGATGAACGTGCTCACCTGCGTCAGGTAGAACGTGTTGCTGAAGCCCACCAGGGCCAGCAGCGGCAGTGCCACCCCCATCGCCGGCGATTGCGAGAACGCCATGAGCAGCAGCCCCATGCACGTGGCGCCGACCAGCAGCGTCGTCCCCGGTCGCCGGATGCGGGCGGCGAAGGTGGCGATGGTGAGCGTGCCGGCCAGCGCGCCCAGGCCGTGGGCGGCGTTCAGCACGCCGTAGCCAACCGAGCCCGTCCTGAAATAGGTGTCGGCGTAGATCGGAAGCAGCGTGACGTAGGAGAGGCCGAACACGCTGTTGAACAGGGCCAGCCCGATGAGGCTGGTGAACACGCGCTGGCGGCCGACGAAGCGCAGCCCGTCGGTGAACTGCCGCAACGGATGCTGCCCGTCGCTCTTGGGCGGACCACCGTGGACCTGCAGCCGGCTGTACAGCGCCAGCGCCAGGCTCGAGGCGCCCGCCGCCAGCCCGAAGCCGACGGCGCCGCCGAACGCGGCGATGAGAATGCCCGCGATCGACGGGCCGATCATGCGCCCGGCCTGCCAGGGAATCGAGCCGAGCGCGATGGCGTTGGCGAGCCGCGCGCGATCGACGAGCTGGGGGATCAAGGACAGCCGGGCCGGTTCGTCGAACGCGCGGAACGTGTTGCTCAGTGCGGCCAGCACGAGCAGGTGCTCGAGGCGGACCCGGCCGAGGACCGCGAGGGCGAAGGCGACCGCGAGCGCCGCCGCCGTCAGGGCCTGGGTGCCGACCAGCAACCGCAGGCGGTCGGTGCGATCGGCGAGCACGCCGCCGAAGAGCTGCAAGAGCACCAGCGGCGCGCCCTGGGCGAGGCCGAGATAGCCGAGCGACAGCGGATCGCGCGTCACCTCCCACGTCATCCAGGCGAACGTCACGTACTCGGCGCGGTGCCCCAGGACGTAGAAGACGAGGCCGACCCAGTAGAAGCAGTAGTTGCGCGTCTTGAGGGCGGCGAAGGTCGACAGCGCGGCGGTGGGCGTCGAGGTCGAAGCGGTCAAGGCCTTTGCGCGGGGCCATGATACATGGTGTAGGCTCGTGACCCATGAATACCCATCAGCGGATTCGCCTGGCCGGTCTCGCGCTCCTCCTGACCGCGTGCGCCTCTCCGCCCCCGGACGGCCTGCACACGACGGCCTCCGGACCGGCCGGTGCCGAGGCACGTCCCGTCCTCTACGACACGCTCGGCCGTCATTCGTACAAGGTCACGACCGCGTCGGGCGACGCGCAGCGCTGGTTCGATCAGGGGCTGCGGCTCGTCCACGCCTTCAACCACCACGAGGCGCAGAAGGCCTTCCGCGAGGCCACGCGCCTGGACCCCACCTGTGCGATGTGCTTCTGGGGCATCGCGATGACGGAGGGCTCGAACTACAACGACCCCACCAACGCCGCGCGCGAGCATCGCGCGCTGGCCGCCGCCCGGCAGGCGGCCACGCTCGCCGCCCGCGCGCGTCCCGAGGAGCGCGCGCTCATCGACGCCATCGCGCGCCGGCATTCGGCCGACCCGGCCGCCACCCGCCAGGCGCTCGACATCGCCTACGCGGACGCCATGCGGGACGCCGCGCGCCGATTCCCCGACGATCTCGAGATCGCGACGTTCGCCGCCGACGCCATGATGCTTCTGCGGCCGTGGAACCTGTGGGCGCCCGACGGCACCCCGCACCCCGGCACCACGGAGCTCGTGCAGACGCTCGAGCGCGTGCTCGCGCGCAACCCCGATCATCCCGGCGCGCTGCACCTGTACATTCACGCGGTCGAGGCCGGCGCGCAGCCGGGGCGCGGCGAGGTGGCCGCCGACCGGCTCTCGAAGCTGATGCCAGGCGCCGGCCACATCGTCCACATGCCGTCGCACATCTACTGGCGCGTGGGACGCTACACGGACGCCGTCGCCGTCAACACCGCGGCGGTGAAGGCCGACGAGACGTACTTCAAGACGGCCCAGCCGAGCCCCATCTATCTCGGCCTCTACCACCCGCACAACATCGACTTCATCTGGCAGTCGGCCAGCATGCAGGGCCGGAGCGCCGACACGCTGCTCGCCGCTCGCCAGCTGGCCACCAAGGCGCCGCCCGAGATGATCAAGCAGATGCCGGACATGGAGACGGTGCCGGCGGTTCCCCTCGTCGCGCTGCTCCGTTTCGGCCGGTGGGACGAGGCCCTCGCCCACCCGGCCCCGCCGCGCGAGTGGTCCTACACCCGGGGCGTCTGGCACTACGCGCGAGGCGTGGCGTTCTCCGCGAAGGGCCAGGCCGCGGAGGCGCGGCGCGAGCTGAGCGAGCTCGAGACGATCCGGGAGTCGGTGCCGGCCGAACGGACGGTGGCGTTCTTCTTCCGCGCGAAGAACATGCTGCAGCTGGCGGCCAACGTGCTGGCCGGGGAGATCGCGGCCAAGGGCGGGGACTTCGCGAGCGCCGAGCGGCTGCTGCGCGCCGCGGTCGCCGAGCAGGACACGCACTGGTTCACCGAGCCGCCGCCGTGGTACTTCCCCGTGCGCCAGGCCCTGGGCGCCGTCCTGCTGCAGGCCGGGCGGGCCGCCGACGCCGAGCAGGTCTACCGCGACGACCTTCGGCGGAATCCGGGCAACGGCTGGTCGCTGTTCGGTCTGGCCCGGAGCCTGCGGGCGCAGGGCAAGGACGCCGAGGCGACCCAGACCGAGGCCGCCTTCCGCGCGGCGTGGGCCCGGGCCGACGTGACGCTCACGGCGTCGCGGTTCTGATCTCCTCCGCCAGCTCGGCTGCGCGTCCGGCGTCGAGGACGCGCAGCCGTTCCAGCACGCGCCGGGCGTCGTCCAGCCGCTTCAGCTTCACGTAAGCCTCGCCGAGGTACTCGAGCGCCTCGGGAAAGTCGGGCCGCAGCCGCAGCGCCTCGCCGTACGCGTCGAGCGACTCCGGATACCGGCCCTGGTGGCGCAGCGCGAAGCCCAGCTCGTTCCACGCATCGGCGAACGCCGGCCGCAGCGTGATCGC
>JBKOZA010000413.1:0-10266 GCA_046725675.1 Candidatus Methylomirabilota bacterium | reverse complement strand
GTGTCGACCTCGACGCGACGAGGCGGTCGCAGGCGTCTCAGCGCCAGCTGTCCAGCTGCGTTCGGCCCGGGCGCGGCGGTTTCCGTCGCGGCGTCGTGGTCCTGGGGCCGCTCGGGTGCGGTGTCCGACGCGCGAGCGCCTCCATCGAAGGGCGCGAGCACGTGGTCGTCGGGGCGGTAGGAATCCACGACGACCGGGCTGCCGACGTTCGCGGGGCCGACCAGCCGTGTCAGGCGTGCGAGGACCGTCGCGAGGTCGCGCGGCGCCGGGACCGGCGGCTGCCAGAGTCCGCCGGGCGCCGTGGGCCTGGCGACCACATGCGCGCTGAGCGCAACGCCGGTGACCGCAACCGCGGGCGGATGGGATTCGAGCTCGAGTGCGAGCAGGGCGACGATGGGGGCGACCTCACCCAGCGGCACGGCCAGCGCCAGCGAGCGCGCGTGATGACCGCCCGAGGCCAGCGCCAGGCGGACGTCGAGCGCGTCGACGACCAGGTGCGCTAGGGTCAGCCGCGCGAGTAGCCGCTCGAGCACTCCCTGCAGCACCGGGACGAGCGCCGGCAGCGTCGCGATTTCCCAGTCGAGTCCCTGGGCGTCCTCCCAGCACGGTGGCGGCGACCACGGCCTGAACGGCGCGCGATCGACCCCGGTGGCAAGATCGTGCGCGGCCAGCCCCCTGGGCCCCAGGCGCGCGCCGACGCCGTGACGCGGCAGCGCGGCGAGATCGCCGAGCGTGACCAGGCCCCAGCGCGCGAAGGTCGCACCGAGCTCCTCCGACCACTCGAGCGTGGTCAGAGGTATCGCCGCCAGCGCCGCGCGCTCGGTGGCCGTGGGCAGCACGTGCACCGGCGGTCCCACTCGCGCGGCCACCCCGGCGGCGGCGCGGCTTGCCCCGATTCCCACCCGCGCATCGAGCCCAACCGCCCGGGCCTGCCGACGGAGACGACGGCCGACCTCGTCGTCGCTACCGTATAGCCGCCGGAGCCCACGGAGATCGACGTGCACCACCCCGGCGGCGGCATCCTCCAGCCTCGGCGACACGCTCAGACACGCCTCGAGCAGCGCATGCCGGGCCGCGGCCTCCGCCTCCGCGAAGGCTGCACGTCGCACGAGCGCAGGACACCGCACGACCGCCTCGGCCTCGGTCAGTCCGGGATGCACCCCTTCGGCCCGGGCCCGGGCGTTGGCCTCGACGACCCGCTTGGCCGGCGGCGTGCCCGTGACCACGGCGAGCGGCTGCTCACGCAGCGAGGGCTCACAACGCTCGAGAGCGGCAGCCGCCAACGCCTCCACGCGCACGCAGGCCATCCGGCTCACGCCGTCCACCACAGGCGCTCGCTCTCGACCCTCGCCGGTGCGCCTTGCTTGCGGAGGACCTCTAGCCCCGTTCGCATTCCGGCGAGCCGGCGAGGGACGTGGTGTGGTCCCAGCCAGGCGAGCCCATCACGCCGCGTCTGCAACGACAGGGTCGCCGCACCGCCGACCACGCGGCGCGCTCCCACGACCAGGATGGCGATCCTCGAGCGACGAGCCGCTTGACGCAGCCGGAACGCGGCGCTCAGCGGCAGACGAGGCGGTGATTCGCCGACGTCGAGCGCCACGAGCGCAAAGCCGGGACAGCGCGCCAGGAGATCGACCGCCTTGAGCGCAGCGCGACGTCGCCCTTCGCTGCGTACCCACAGCAGACGACGCAGGTCCACCCCGGCCTCGGCGGCCGAGGCCGGATCGAAGGCGTGATCGACGTCGACGAGCGCAGCGAGGGCGCCGCGACGTGTGATCGCGCGAAGGCAGAGCGTAACCACGCTCGTGCGTCCAGAAGACAGCGGCCCCACGAGCTCGGTGATCGCTCCCTGGCGGAGGAGCCGATCGACCAGCATGAGGCCACACTATTCACATGTTGATCTATCGGCAAGACCCAGATATTGCGGTGATGGTCCCGGATACCCCAATCAGCGGGAGTGGGATGGTGGGAAGGCGCTTCCCTGCAGCCTGGACGTGGCGTTTTCCGGACAACCTCCGTGGCCTCGACCTTGCACCCATTGCACACCTTCAAGGGGATTTAGACCGATGGCGAAGCAGATCGGCTACGCAGTCGCGGACCTCAGCGACCTCACGCAGCACGGTGCCCTGCCCGCCTTCGCTCGCGCCGGCGACGGCTCACGGCTGGTGGCGATCATCGCCAGCGACCGCGCCCACGCCCAGAGCGCGGCCCAGGAGTTCCGTGCCGCCGGCTACGCGCTGGACGAGTTTCGCCACTGCTTGCAGCGCGACGACGTGAACGCCGTCTACATCGCGCTGCCGAACTCGATGCGCTGCGACTACGCGGTCGAAGCCGCGCGCGCCGGCGTCCACGTGCTCTGCGAGAAGCCGATGGCCGTCATGGCCGACGAATGCCGGCGCATGATCCGCACCGCCCAGACTAACCGCGTCAAGCTCATGGTCGCCTATCATCTGCGCTTCCACCCCGCCCACGCCAAGACGCTCGAGCTCGTGCGAGACGGCGCCATCGGTACCCCCCGGACCGTCAGCGCCGAGTTCACGACCCGGGCCGACGACGCCGACGACCCGCGTCTGCAGCGGCGGCTGGGCGGCGGCACCCTGTACGACCTGGGGGTGACGTGCATCCACGCGGCGCGCGCCTTGTTCGGCACCGAGCCCGCCCAGGTCATGGCGATGACGGCCCGCAGCAGCCGCCGCCACGGCGGCGACGTCGACGAGGGCACGGTGGCGCTCATCCGCTTCCCCGACGAGCGCCTCGTCCACCTGCACACGAGCTTCGGGGAGGAGCCGGCCGCGGTGCTGCGGATCTTCGGCGAGGACGGCTGGATCGAGCTCGACCAGGCCTACCGTCACGACACCACCGCCACGGTGCTGCTGTGCCGTCGCGGGCGGCGGGAGACGCTGTCGTTCGAGCCGGGCGATCCCTTCGCCGCCGAGATCGCGTACTTCTCGAGCTCCATCCTGCAGGATCGCGTCCCCGAGCCCTCCGGCCTCGACGGTCTGCAGGACGTTCGCCTCGTCGAGGCCATCTATCGCTCTGCCCGCGACGGCCGTCCAGTCACGCTCCCGCGTTTCGCCCGTTCCGAGGGCCCTTCGGCCGAGGCGGAGATGCGCAAGGACCTTCTCGATCATCGTCGCGCCGGCTAGCAGCCGCGCACCGATTGCCCCCCTCAGCGATCAAGGGCACCGCCGCCGACACCGGCCGCGGCTGCCGGCGGCTTCACCCAGCACGAAGTAGCGCGGTTCCCGTCGAGGTCTCGCGGAGGCCGGGAGCGATCGTCCCGGCCTCTCGTGCTCACGGCGAGTGAATGCTCCGGGCGGCGTCCTCGAGAACCGACAGGAGGACCGGGAGCGTGAGACCCTGGACCTCGGAAGTCGGGTACGTCACGATCCGATCGAGACCGGGCCGGCCTCCCGCCTCGGTCGATGCCGACAGCCGCAGGTGGGCGGCGCCGCCCGGATCGATGGGGGCCAGTTCAACCGACAGCTCGCGAAGCGCACCGCGGCCGGCGGCGACGGGATCCGCCTCGGGCCACCGCAGGCCGCGAATGTCGAACGCGATGCGATCGGCTCGAAATCCCGGCTCGCCGGTGATACCCACGTTGGCGAGCACCGCCGCGCCGGTCAGCGATGCCACGGGCTCTCCCTGCCGCAGGTGCGCGCGCAGACGACCGTCGAACGACACGTCGCCGTGCCACCCGGCCGCGAGCCCCGTCAGCCCGCTCCACGGGGCCAGCGCGACGCGCTGCAGGCGGGTCGTGGCGTCGAGCTCGCGGAAATCGCGGGCGAGCACGCCGTCGACCGCCACCTCGCCCCGGGAGCCCAGCGCCGCCCGCGCGCGCACCGTCCAGGGACCGGCGCCGCCGAGCTCCGATGACTGCGCCGACATTTGGACCGCCTGGAGCTTCACGCCGGGGGCGCCCACGAGCGCCAGCGTGCCGTCGGTCACCGTCACGCGACGGACGACCAGCTCGGGACGCTCCTGCAGCGGCTCTACGAGCGCGGCGAGCATGGCGCCGGCCGCCGCCGCCGGCAGCGACAGCGAGGGCGCGCCGACGTCGAGCCGGGTGATCCGCCCCGTCCCCGCGCCGAGATCGAACATGTCGACGGCGGCGGCGAGTGTTCCGGCGCGCAGCTGCGGCCGCCCCGGGATCGGCAAGACCAGCATGACGCCGGCGACGCGGACGTGGCCGGACGCCAGGACGCGACCGCCGGACAGCAGGAGCTCGGCGTCGACGTCCCCGCGTCCCTGTTCCAGGCCCTGCAGCGCCCCCAGCGGAAAGTCGCGAGCGAGACCGGCGACGTCCACGCCGCGGGCGCGGACGCGGATCGCGTAGCCGCCACCGCGCGGCTGGCCGGTGACGTGGACGACGGTGCCATACACGGCCATCTCCACGGCGAACGCCACCTCCCGCGAGTCCACCGTCGCCGTGGTCAGCCGGCTCAAGCGCAGGTCGAGATCGCGTGCCCGGAGCGGCGCGCCCTCGGCGCCGACGCCTTCGACGACGAGACTGCCGCCGGCAACCGAGAGATCCTCGATGCGCACCGGGGCCGTGGCCTCCGCCGTGGCGATCCCGAAGCGGGCGGCCAGCTCCACGACGTCGAAGCCCGAGGCGGCCCGCAGGGTCAACCGTGGTCCGCTCACGCGCGCCTGGCTCAGCGTGAGCGGGCGCTGGACGAGCCGGAATGGACTGACGCGCGCGTCGACGCTGTCCGCGTGAAACAGCACGCGCCCGGTGGCATCCCGCGCTCGCACGCCGTCGAGCACCAGTCGTCCGCTGAGGGGGTTGTACTGGAGTGCCGAGATTTCCACGCCGCCCGGCGCCAGCGCGGCCACCCGGTACCCGACGAGCAGCGTGGTGACCCCGGCCGTCCCGAGGACGACCGCGAAGAGGCTGAGCGCGGCGAGGACGACTCTCACGCGGCGCGGTGGCCGACGGCCGGCTTGGGCTCGGGAGCGACGACACGCTGCAGATCGCGACGGCTGACGACGCCGACGAGGAGGCCGCGCTCCAGGACGGCGAGGTGGGCGACTCCTCGTCGCGAGAGCTTGGTGTACGCCTCCCACGCGGAGGCCCCCGGCGTGACGGCGTCGTCGAGCTGGTGGGCGGCGAGCGCGTCGAGCGTCGTGGCCAGGGGTGTCATCACGTCGCTGACCCGCGCGCGCTCGAGGCGTTCGCGCAGGCGCCCCAGCTCGGCGCTCGAGCGAGCGGCCTGGTGGAGGAACACGCCGATCAGGACGAACCAGAGGCCGCCCACCAGCTCGCCGCCGAGCGCGCGCACGAGGCCGAGCGCGACCAGCGTGAACGCGAACAGCGAGCCCATGCGGCTGGCCCAGCGCGTGGCCCAGCCGAGCTGCCCGCTCCAGCCCCACAGCGCCGCCCGCAGCAGGCGACCCCCGTCGAGCGGAAAGCCGGGCACGAGGTTGAAGAGCCCGACGACGAGATTGACCGCCGCCAGGAAGCCGGTGAGGGCGACCGCCCACGGAAGACCCGCGACGGTGCGGCCGAGACCGTAGCACAATCCCGCCAGTACGAAGCTCGTCAGCGGTCCCACGACGGCGATGACGAATTCCGCGCGCGGGGTCGGCGGCTCCGTTTCTAGCTCAGAGGTCCCGCCGAAGACGTGCAGGCGAATCTCGAGCACGCCGACCCCCTGCCGGAGCGCCACCAGCGAGTGCGACAGCTCGTGCAGGAACACCGAGACGAACAGCAGGGCGGCGGCCGCCACGGCGTGCAACCAGGTGGCGACGGGCGTGAGCTCGGGGAGCACGTGGGGAACGAAGCCCGACGCCAGGCTCCACGAGATCAGCGCGAACACGAACAGCCAGCTGAAATCGACCCGTACCGGGATCCCGGCGACGCGAAACACCTGGAGCATGTATGCTCAAGGCCAGCAAACGATGCGCCAGCCATTCGGCTCCCTCACCCGTTTCATGGGCGCCGTCTCTCTCGTGATCGCCATGGCCGGCTGCGGGCGCGTACAACCGCACCTGGCGTTGCCGGCGCTCACCCTGGGCGAGCCGTCGTTCTTCCCCACCCTGGAGGCGCACGCCGGCGCCCCCATCGTCGGTGGCAACGCGGTCGAGGTGCTCCTCAACGGCGAGCAGATCTTCCCGAGCCTGATGGACGCAGTCCGCTCGGCCCGGCGTACGATCACGTACGCTCAGTACTACTACGAGGACGGCCCGGTGGCCCGGGACCTGGCCGAGGCCCTCGCCGAACGGTGCCGCGCCGGCCTCGGCGTCAACGTCCTGCTCGACGCCTTCGGCTCCCTCAACATGCCGCGGGAGTACGCCGACCTCATGAGCGTGTCCGGGTGCCACGTCGCCTGGTTCCGGCCGCTCGGCCAGTACGTGTTCCGGCGCTACCTCAACCGCAACCATCGGCGCATCGTCGTCGTCGACGGGCGCGTCGGCTTCACCGGCGGCGCCGGTGTGAGCCGCAAGTGGATGGGCAACGGGCGCACCGACGGCCACTGGCGTGACACCGACGTGCGAGTGGAAGGTCCGGTCGTGGAGTACCTGCAGGCGGCCTTCGCCGAGAACTGGCTGGAGGCGACCGGCATCGTGCTCGGCGGCGAAGCCTACTTTCCCCGCCCGATCGAGCCGCGCGGTCAGGTGTACGCCCAGGTCGCGCGCAGCTCGCCGGCCGGCGGCGGCGCCGCGATGTACACGACGTTCCTGCTAGCGCTGTCCGCCGCGCGCCAGTCGCTCCTCGTCACCAACCCGTACTTCGTCCTGGACGACACGATGCAGGAGGCGGTCCTGCGAACCGTGCGGCGGGGCGTGCGCGTGGCCGTGCTGGTGCCGGCGGCCATCGACCACAACGTGGTGCGGCAGGCCAGTCGGGCCCAGTTCGGCGAGCTCTTGCGGGCGGGCGTGGAGATCTACGAGTACACGCCGGCGCTGCTGCACGCCAAGACGATGGTGATCGACGGCGTGTGGGCGACGGTGGGCAGCACCAATCTCGACAACCTCTCCTTCGCATACAACGACGAGCTGAACCTGATCGTCTACGACCGCGGCGTCGCTCAGCAGCTGGTGCACGTCTTCAACGAGGACGTGGGCGTCTCCCAGCGGGTGACCTACGAGAAGTGGAAGCGTCGCGGGCTGGGGGCGCGGCTGCTCGAGGTGCTCGCCCTGCCGATTCGCGACCTGCTGTGAAGCGGTCCGGCGCGGAGGGACGCGCCCCCTCCGCGCCGGCGGCGTCGACGCGCTACACGCGGTGACGACCCGGCATGACGAGCCGGTAGAGTCCCAGGATGACGATCGCGCCAACCACGGCCATGATGAACCCGGCCGCCTCACCTTCGCGATACAGCCCCATCACCCGGCCCAGCCAGCCTCCCAGCATGGCGCCGACGATGCCGAGCACGATGGTCACGATGATCCCACCGGGATCCCGCCCCGGCATGATGAACTTGGCCACGATGCCGACGACCAAGCCGAACACGATCCATATGAGAACGTCCATCGCGGCAACTCCTTTCACGGTCCGTGGAAGTCAGGGTACGGCACGATGGACAGGGCTGCAGGGCGGATGCCAGGAAGGCGGATTGTAAAAGCTACTCCTCCGGACGCCTCCAGGTGGAAACGATTCGTGTAGCGCCGACCGCCGACAGGAGGACGAACGGGATGGTGAGCAGGCCCGGAAGGAGCGCTTCCTCCCAGGGTAGCGTGACGGCGGCCCTGAAGACCTCCACCCCCAGCAAGTTGGCGACGACGAAGAACACGACCCACAGCGCCAACCGCATGGGTGATTTCTCCCCTCCGTCCCCGCAGGTGAAGGAACTGACGCACTTTACGGCATGCCGCGCCCGGGCGCCAAGCTGAATCGAGCGCCCCTGGCACGGGCTTCGCTTGTTTCTCACAGCATGAGTCTTTGCGCTTCGTGTGGGCTACAACTCTCCGGAGACGCGGCGCTGTGCCCGCATCATCACTGCGTGTACGGCGACGACTGGGCCGTGGCCAACCGCATCATGTGCGACTTCTTCCATCGCAGGAAGGTCCCACCGCGACTGGCTGCACCAGATCGGGACGACGACTTCTGGGCGCACACCGCCGAAGCTGCCTGACCCGCGAGCCACGCCCCGACCAGCGCGGCTAGCGAGATGCGGCCGGGCTTCGCGGGGTCGCCACGAGCATCTGGACGGTGTGCGGGACCATCTCGGGCCTCCCCGCCTCGACACCCGCGTAGAACGAGGACTCGCCCACCCCCTCCAGGCAGTCGCGCGTGAAGGCGATGAGGTGGTGGCTCAGGATGGCCGCGTGGATCAGCGGCTCGATGTCGCCGGCTTTGAGACTGGGCCAGGCCAGGCGCCAGAACGTCCGCCGGTAGTTGCCCAGCACGCCGACCCGCCAGATCAGCCGGGCCAGGATGCCCACGCCCATGCGCACGTTCTCCCAGGAGGCGCGCTGAGCATTCGTCGGATACTTCTTGCGCCGCGTGAAGGTGTTGACGATGTTGTGGGCGAAGCGCGCGTACACCGCGTCCGGCGCGTAGGCGGCCGTGATGCAGCGCCGCCACATCTCCACCACCATCTCGTACGGCAGCTTGAACACGACGTTGGACTCGCGGCCCTCGTCGCTCCGCAACCGTCCCTCGGCTTCCAGGCGGCGCCACAGCGGGGTCTTCGGTAGCGCATAGAGGATGTTGATGGTCAGCACGGGGATGCTGGAGGCCCGGATGAACTCGATGATGTGCTCGGCGGTCTCGGGGCCGTCGGTGTCCAGGCCGAGGATGATGCCCGAGACCACCTCGAGCCCGTACTGGTTGATGCGCCGCACCGCCTCGAGGATGGGCATCCGGAGGTTCTGATCCTTCGAGATCGCGTGCAGGGCCTCCGGCTCGGGCGTCTCGATGCCGCAGAAGACCGTGATGAAGCCGGCCTCGCGCATCAGCTCCAGCACGCGCTCGTTCTTGGCGAGATTGAGCGTGGCCTCGCAGGCGAAGCGCAGCGGGTAGCGGTTGCGCGTCTGCCACTCGACGAGGTGCGGCAGCAGGTCCAGCGCCGCCTTCTGGTTGCCGATGAAGTTGTCGTCGACGAAGTACACGCTCGTCGCCCCCGCCGCCGCGATGAGATCGAGCTCGGCCAGGACCTGGCCGGGCGTTTTCAGTCGGGGGTTGCGACCGTACAGCGCCGGAATGTCGCAGAACTCACACGAGTAGGGGCACCCGCTCGAGAACTGCATGTTGGCGATGAAGTACTCCCGCAGGAGAATCATCTCGTAGGCCGGCGTCGGAAAGCTGGTCAGGGGCAGCCGCTCGACCGTCTCGAAACGGAGCTGGCGCGACGACCGTCCGGGCTGGCCGTCCAGCCGCTCGATCAGCCGGTCGGTAGCGTCGCCGAGCTCGCCGACGTGGATCATGTCGGCGTCGGGATAGTATTCCGGGCATCCGGACACCGACGGGCCGCCCACGACGACGGGGCGGTGGTGAGCGTGGGCCCGCGCGATGACGTCGTGGATCTGCGCTCGCTGGATGTGCATGCCGGAGACGAACACGGCGTCGGCCCACTGGAAGTCCGCGGGCGTCGCCGCCCGCGAATTCTCGTCGACGAACCGCACGCTCCACGACGGCGGCAGGTAGGCGGCGATCACCAGCAGGCCCTGCGGTGGCATGAACGCGCGCACGCGCCGGCCGAAGAATGGATACGCGTGCTGGAACGTGCCGAAGGAGCGCGCGTACCGCGGATATACACACAGGATGCGCCGCGGATGAGCGGGTGAATAGGGCGTCCGCATGCCGGCGGGCCCAGCATAGCGTAAGTACGCTCGGATCGGATCGGCTAGAATGCGCCGGTCAGGAGGGAGCAGGCCATGGAGCTCAGCTCGATCAGCGCGGTCATCACCGGTGGCGCCTCGGGACTCGGGCGGGCCACTGCGGCGCGACTGGCCGCCGCGGGGGCCCGCGTGGCGCTGCTGGACCGCCCCGCCTCCGCGGGCGCCGACGTCGCCAAGAGCCTGGGACCGGCCGCCGTCTTCACGCCGGCCGACGTCACGAGCGCCGACGAGGTCGCGGGCGCCCTGGACCGGGCCGTCGCCGCCGGCGGCGGCCTGAACGTTCTCGTCAACTGCGCCGGCATCGGCACGGCGATGAAGACCTTCGGCAAGGCGGGCCCGGCGCGGCTCGAGGACTTCACTCGCGTCATCCAGGTGAACCTGATCGGAACCTTCAACTGCATCCGGCTGGCCGCGGTCCACATGGCGCGCAACACGCCGAACCCCGACGGCGAGCGTGGCGTCGTCATCAACACGGCCTCGGTG
>JBKOZA010000412.1:0-3163 GCA_046725675.1 Candidatus Methylomirabilota bacterium | reverse complement strand
CCCCCCGCGACGCCGACTCCCGTCGTCTTGAGGAAGCTCCGGCGGCTGAAGCCGTGCGAGTCGGTCGGGGTGAGGCGTACATCACTCATGGGAAGCCTCCTCGAATGAAGGGGACGAAAGGTTAGTCTCTTTATCCATCCGGCCATTGACCTGTCAAGAGGTATTTGCTGTCAAGACCAGCCGTAACCCCCTGTCGGGAGGTGTAGATCCGGCCAGCCGCTCCCGGATAGGCCGTAAAATCCGCCCCATGCGCCGCGGCCTGACGATCCTGGTCGTCTGCATCGCTGCCATCGGGCTATTCACGGGCAGCCTGGCGTGGCTGCTCAACGACCCCCGGCCCCCGGCCGGGGCCACGCGCGGCGAGCGTCTGTACTATGCGCACTGCGTCGAATGCCACGGCCGGGACGGTCGCGGCTCCTGGCGGGCCGCGCTGTTCCTGCTCCGGCCGGGCGATCTCACGGCGCCCGGCCGGCTCGCCGAGCAGCCCGATCGCTACCTCTTCGACCTCATCAAGAACGGCGGATCGTCACTGGGGCGCCCCGGGATGCCAAGCTTTGGCTACCTGAGCGACGACGACATCCAGGCCATCGTCGCCTACATCCGCACGCTGCCCCAGCGCTAGCGACGCTCGACCCGGAGGAGGACGAGGCGGTCGCCGTCCTGGCGCACGGCGAGACGCACCCGGTCGCCGCGCTTGAGTCCGAGCGGATCCACCTGAGCAGGAGTCACCGAGACCGCCATCTGCTCCATCGCCGACATGCCGAGCGGGGCGATGGTCTCGTGGCGGACGAGGATGAGGTCGGGAGCGGCACGCGCGACGAACTCGCCCTGCACTTCGTAGGCGGCGGGCCGCAGGAGGGTGCCCCACAGGCCCGCCGCGAAGGCGATCAGCAGCCCGACGAACAGCAGCGCGAGGCGCCAGCGCGCCCGCGCGATCGGGCTCAGGACGCGCGCGTCAGTCGCGTCAGTAGGACTCCATCGCGTCGCGTGCGCGGACTTCCGGCCGGAGATCGTCACCGGTCACCATCCATTTGCCGCCGCATCCCTCGTGGACGGCTTCCGACGCGGCCCGGTAGCCGGTGCCGAGCGTGGCGGCCAGGACCGCGAACCCGACGACGCCTCCCAGGAAGCACGTGATGGCGCGACCCGGCACCAGGAACACGTTCACGGCCACCGCGCCGGCGTTGTAGACGCCACGTGTGCGCTCGCGCTCCTGCTCGGCCTGGAGCGTTTCCTGGAAGAGGTCCGGGGCCGGCTGGCTCGGCTGCTGGGCGCTGGCGATGGGCGCCAGGGGGGTCGCCAGCAACACCGCGACGACCAGCGACGCCACTACTCGAGTCCGCGTGATCATAGACCGCCCTCCTTGCTCGTCCTGTCCCGCCGGCGGCCGCCGAGCGGCGGCGCCTGACAGGGGTCTCATTGTCGCCTGGAGGCGGGGGGTCGGCCCACCATTTTCCTCGACCACCCCGAACGGACTACACGGCGCGCCAGCCCGGACCCGGAGGCCCCAAATGGCGTGGGGATGACGGTTTCGCGCCGTGGCGGCGGGGGCTATAATCGCGTCACATCTGGTCGGGAGGCAGATTCCATGAAGCTCGTCCGGTTCTCCACCAACGGTCAGTCTCCTAGAGTGGGAGTCTTGCAGGGCGACCGCATCGCCGACCTGCAGGCCAGCCTGGCGGCCACCCTGGGGCGCCGCGGAGTGGTCCGCGCCCAGGACATCGCGGCCGCGCTGGTGCCCGCCTCGACACGCGCCTTCCTGGAGGGTGGCGCCGCCACCCAGGACGCGGTCGCCTCGATCACCGAGTGGGTGACGGTCCCGGCCAACTCCGCGCGACTGCACGCGCCGATCGCCGATCCGGGCAAGTTCATCTGCATCGGCCTGAACTACCGAGACCATGCCGAGGAGACCGGCAACGCGATTCCCAAGGAACCGCCGATCTTCGCCAAGTGGCCCAACGCGATCATCGATCCCGGCGAGCCGATCCTGCGCCCGCGCGGCTCCAAGTCGCTCGACTGGGAAGTCGAGCTGGGCGTCGTCATCGGCCGGCCGGCGCGGTACGTCCCCCGCGAGCAGGCGCTCGACTACGTGTGGGGCTACACGATCATCAACGACGCCAGTGCGCGCGACTTCCAGATGCTCACCAGCCAGTGGATGGCCGGCAAGATCTTCGAGACGGCGGCGCCGGTCGGTCCCTACATCGCCGACCGGACCGAGGTTCCGGACCCGCACACGCTCAGCCTCAAGACTTTCGTCAACGGCAAGCAGGTGCAGAACGGCACCACCAAGACCTTCATCTTCGACGTGCGCTACCTGGTGAGCTACCTGTCGGGACTCATGACGCTGATGCCCGGCGACCTCATCGCCACCGGGACGCCCCCCGGCGTGGGGCTCGGCATGAAGCCCCCCGTCTACCTCAACCCCGGCGACGTCGTCCGCATGGAAATCACCAACCTCGGCACCCTCGAGAATCCCGTCAAGGAAGCGTAGGAGTGATGCCGACCGTGCGGGCTCACGGGGCGCGCCAGAGGAGCGACTCGGCTTCGCCGGGGCGCGACGCGAGCTGGGGGGTTTGGGGGCCATTTCGGGACCCCCATGTAAACTGATCTTCGTGCTGGATCTCATCCGCTCGCTCGCGATCGAGAACACGACCAAGGTGGTGCTCCTTTCCCTGGACGGCCTCGGTGGATTGCCGCGGCCGGAGACCGGCCGCTCCGAGCTGGAGACGGCGCGGCTGCCGAACCTGAGTGCGCTCGCCACCGCGGCCGCCTGCGGCCTCTTGCGCCACGTGGCGCCGGGAATCACGCCGGGCAGCGGCCCCGGGCACCTGGGCCTCTTCGGCTACGATCCGATCGCCTACCAGGTCGGCCGCGGAGTGCTGGAGTCGCTCGGCATCGAATTCGACCTCCGGGCGGGTGACCTTGCCGCGCGCGGGAACTTCTGCACGGTCGACGGCCGTGGGCTCATCACCGACCGGCGCGCGGGGCGCATCGCCACCGACGTCTGCGTGCGACTCACCGAGCGGCTGCGCACGATCCGCCTGCCCGGCGTGGAGGTGTTCGTCGAGCCGGTGAAGGAGCACCGCTTCGTGCTCGTCCTGCGCGGCGCCGACCTGTCGGGCCCCCTGAGCGAGACCGACCCGCAGGCGCTCGGCAAGGCGCC
>JBKOZA010000411.1:0-2918 GCA_046725675.1 Candidatus Methylomirabilota bacterium | reverse complement strand
TTCGCGGCGCTGCTCGAGCTGGGCGCCCGCTACGACCGCGAGCACCCGGGCGCGTTCGATCGGATGGTCGAGATCGCCCAGCCCGAGGACCTGGCCATCCTCGTCTACACCTCCGGCACCACCGGGCCGCCCAAGGGGGCGATGCTGAGCCACCGCAACATCCTGTTCCAGCTCGGCTACGCGGACTTCGCGGCCGAGCCGCGCCCGGGCGACCAGCAGCTCTCGTTCCTGCCGCTGTCGCACATCGCCGAGCGCACGTTCACGGTCTTCTACCCCCTGCGTACCGGCGCCACCGTGAACTTCGCCGAGAGCATCGACACGGTGCCCGAGAACATCCGCGAGGTGGCCCCGGCGGTGTTCTTCGCCGTCCCCCGCATCTGGGAGAAGTTCTACTCCGGGGTGGCCCTGCGCATGCGCGACGCCACGGCGCTCGGCCGCCTGGCCTACCGGTGGGCGATCGCCCTCGGCACCCGCGTGGCCGAGCACCGGCTGGCCGGCCGGCGGCCGCCGGCCGGACTGCGACTGCTGCATCGCGTGGCCGACTTCCTGGTCCTCGACAACGTCAAGCGCTCGCTCGGCCTGCACCGGGCCCGGGGCGCCGTCACCGGCGCCGCCCCCATCGCGCCCGATCTCATCAAGTGGTACATGGCACTCGGCCTCGACATGCGGGAGGTCTACGGGCAGACGGAGAACTGCGGTCTCGCCACCGCCATGCCGTCCGATCGTATCAAGCTCGGCAGCGTGGGCGTCGCCCGGCCCGACACCGAGGTGCGCGTTGCCCGAGACGGCGAGATCCTCCTGCGGGGGCCGCACGTGTTCATGGGCTACTACAAGAACCCCGAGCGCACGGCCCAGACGATCGTCGACGGCTGGCTGCACACCGGGGACGTGGGCGAGCTGGACACCGACGGCTTCCTGCGCATCACCGACCGGATGAAGGACATCATCATCACCGCCGGCGGCAAGAACGTCACCCCGTCGGAGATCGAGAACCAGCTGAAGTTCTCGCCGTACATCACCGACGCCGTCGTCATCGGCGACCAGCGCAAGTTCCTGTCGTGCCTCGTCATGCTCGACCCCGAGACGGTGGCCCAGTTCGCCCAGGAGCGGAACGTGCCGTTCACGAACTTCGCCTCGCTGTGCCGGGCCAAGGAGGTCCAGGACCTCATCTGGGGCGAGATCGAGCGGGTGAACAAGCAGCTGGCCCGGGTGGAGACGATCAAGCGCTTCCACCTCATCGAGCAGATCCTCACTCCCGAGGACGAGGAGCTGACGCCGACGATGAAGCTGAAGCGCGCCCTCGTGAACCGCAAGTACAAGGACGTCATCGAGAGCATGTACCTGGAGAGGTAGTGCGAGCCGCAGGACGTCGCGGGGCTGGGGCCCCGCCGTCCGAGGCGAGCCAACCAACGGTAGTGCGAGCCGCAGGACGTCGCGGGGCTGGGGCCCCGCCGTCCGAGGCGAGCCGACGAAAGAAACCCATTCATAGAAGGAGCGAGCGATGAAGACGCGACTGGCCGTGGCGGCGCTGCTGGCGACCGCCCTGCTGGCGGCGACGGCGCTGGCGCAGAAGGACACGCGCGGGGTCACCGCCACCGAGATCGTGCTCGGGATGCACACTGACCTGTCGGGCCCGGCCGCCACCTACGGCGTGTCGTCGTCCAACGCCGTGAAGATGCGGTTCGATGAGGTGAACGACAAGGGCGGCCTCCACGGCCGCAAGATCAAGCTGATCGTGGAGGACACCCAGTACCAGGTGCCGCGGGCGGTGCAGGCCGGCACCAAGCTCATCAACCGCGATCGCATCTTCGCGATGGTGGCGCCGCTCGGCACCCCCATGAACAACGCGCTCTTCAAGGACCAGTTCGAGGCGGGAGTGCCCAACCTGTTCCCGCTGTCGGCGGCCCGCTCGATGTACGAGCCGTTCCACAAGCTGAAGTTCTACGGCGCCGCCTCCTACGTCGACCAGATGAAGGCCGGCATCAACTACTTCGTCACCAAGAAGGGCAAGAAGGCGCTGTGCGCGATGTACCAGGACACCGACTTCGGCAAGGAAGTGCTGGACGGCGTCCACCTGCAGGCCGAGAAGCTGAAGGTCAAGCTGGTGGAGACGGTCACCCACAAGCCGACCGACCAGGACTTCACCGCGCAGATCACCAAGCTCAAGGGCGCCGGCTGCGACCTCGTCGCGCTCGGGACCATCGTGCGCGACTCGATCGTGCCCTACGCGACGGCCCGCAAGATCGGCTGGACCGACGTCGACTTCCTGGGCTCGGCCGCGACCTACGACCTCTTCGTGGCGGCCGCCCAGGGCGGGGTGACCGAGGGCCTCTACGCCATGGGGCTCACCGACATGCCCTACCGCGACACGCTGAGCCCGACGGCCCAGACGTGGTTCGACCGCTACAAGGACAAGTACAAGGCCGACCCCAACATCGGCGCCATCTACGGTCACGTCGCCGCCGACCTGACCGTCGTCGGCCTCGACAAGGCCGGCAAGGACCTGACCCTCGACAACCTGGTCAAGGGCCTCGAATCGATCCGCGGCTACCGCGACATCTTCAACGGGCCCGAGGTCAATTTCGCGGCCGACAAACACCAGGGCGCGAGCTCTTCGTTCCTGGCGGTGGTGAAGGGGGGCCGCTGGGTGCGCCTGACCGAGCCGCTGACGTTCTGATTACGTGGAGGGCTCCGATGGGGGCAGTACGAGATTGAGCCGCCTCTGGAGGGTGCGCTTCGCCGGGCGGATCGAGCAGTAGATTCTCCATCTCGGCAGGGGAGCACGCGGCCCCGGGACCGACACCGGGGCCGTCATGCGTTCAAGAAGTCGGCACCGCGGTCACTCGATCACACGGTCCGCCCGCCCGAGATGAGCCTCATCGACCCTCGGGCCCCAAATCGCGGCAAGCGTCGCCGGT
>JBKOZA010000410.1:0-7110 GCA_046725675.1 Candidatus Methylomirabilota bacterium | reverse complement strand
CGCGTCGATGACGTCGCGAGTGTCGTCCACCGACAGCGTCGTCTGCGTGAGGTAGGCCACCTTGTCGGGGTCGGGCAGCGACAGCCGCTCGACCTCGGCCACGGTGTCGACGACCACGATGCGCTCGGGAGCCTCGCCCAGCGTGCCGATGACCTCGTCGTGGTCCTCGTGGCCGATCAGGATGATCGAGTAGCCCTCGCGGGCGTACCGGATCGCCTCCAGGTGGACCTTGGTGACCAGCGGGCACGTCGCGTCGATCACCCGCAGCCCACGGCGCCGGGCCTCCTCGCGCACCGCCGGCGAGATGCCGTGGGCGCTGAAGATGACGGTGGCGTCGTCCGGCACCTCGTCGAGCTCGTCGACGAAGATGGCGCCCTTCTGACGCAGCGTCTCCACGACCAGGCGGTTGTGCACGATCTCGCGCCGGACGTACACCGGTGGCGGGCACACCGACAGCGCGACCTCGACGATGTCGATGGCGCGTTCGACCCCCGCGCAGAAGCCGCGCGGCCCGGCCAGCAGGATCTCGGTGATCGGGGCTTTCATGTCCACCCTCACTCGAAGTAGAACGATACACCGACCACGCCGGTGTGCGACTCCAGGCCGCGGTTGGGCCGATCGGTGTTGCCGTTGGACACGTGCTGGTAGCGATAGCCGCCGTACACCGCCGTGTGGTCGGTGACGAACACCGAGGCGCCGGCCCCCCCGAACACGAGGAACGTGAAGTTCGAGCGGATCTCGGCCACCTTCAGGTCGGTGCCGCCCGCGAAGCCGGCGACCTCCGCGTAGGGCACGACGCGGCCGAGCGCGAGGAAGTGATAGCGGAGGGTCACGCCGAGGCCGGCGAAGAACGCGTCGACCGGATGGAAGTACCGCTGGTACAGCGGCTCCAGGCCGACCTCGAGCGAGCCGCGCAGGGGCCCCGGGCCGACCGGGCTGAACGGCAGCCAGCCCAGCCGCACGCCCACGTTGGCGAACTCGAGGCCGGTGAAGTCGTGCTTGCCCTCGAAGTCGTGCTGCTGGCCGTAGCCGAACTCGGGCGAGATCACGAAGGTCCCCTGCCTGAACGTCTGGTCGGCGTCGAACGCCGCGGCGGCGGACGCGGGAGCGATCGCGAGGACCGCGATGAGCGTGGCGACCAGGTGACGGGTCACGGCTCGATCAGCACCTTCAGGGCGTTGCCCGTCGCCATCAGCTCCAGCGCCTCGCGGACTCCGCCGAGACCCATCCGGTGCGTGATGAGCGGCTCGGGCTCGATGGTGTTCGCCTCCAGCAGCTCCACCGCGCGCCGGATGAGGTCGGGCGTGTGGTGGAACGCGCCGAGAAGCGCGAGCTCCTCGTAGTGCGCCCGTCGCGTGTCCACGCTGACGGTCGTGCCGGGCGCGCACCCGCCAAAGAATACCACGCTGCCGCCGCGGCCCACGGCGTCCATGGCCTGTTGCCACACCTCGGGCCGCCCGGTGGCATCGATCGTGACGTCGGCGCCGCGCCCGCCGGTGGCGGCCCGGAGCTCCGCCACGACGTCGGTGGCGGCGGTGGCGTCCAGCACCTCGGCGATGCCGAGGCTGCGCACGCGCTCGAGCCGCCAGCCGCGCTTGCCGACGAGGATCACGCGCGCCTTGCGGGCGGCAGCGGCGACCATCGCCAGCAAACAGCCCAGGGGGCCGTGGCCGAAGACCACTACCGTCTGACCGCCCTCCACGCGCGCGCGCTCCACGCCGCCCAGCGCGCAGGCCAGCGGCTCCGCGAAGGCCGCCCGCGCGGGCGCCGTCCCCGGCTGCAGGCGCACGACGTTGAGCGCCACCAGGCGCGCCGGCAGCGCGATGAACTCGCCGTAGGCGCCGTTGACGAACAGCAGGTCCTCACAGAGATTGGGGCGGCCGGCCAGGCAGAGCGGGCAGACGCGGCACGGCGCGGAGTTGGCCGCGACGGCGTGATCTCCCTCGCGCACGCCGCGCACGCCGGCGCCGACCGCGGCGACGCGCCCGGCGAACTCGTGCCCGAAGACCGTCGGCACCCGCGGGATCATGACCGGGTGGCCGCGGCGCAGCGTCTTGACGTCCGTGCCGCACGTCAGGGCCGCGTCGACGCGCAGGACGATCTCGCCGGGCCCGGGCGCCGGCACCGGCACCTGCTCGTCGCGGAGGTCGCCGGGACCGTAGAAGACCTGCGCGCGCATCGTGGTCACGGCGTCACGTACACCTTCATCGCCTCGCGGGTTCGCATCAGCTCGACGCCCTCGGCGAGCCGCTCCAGCGGCAGCCGGTGCGTGATGAGCCGGTCGACCTCGACCTTGCCGGCCGCCAGCAGCCAGAAGGCGCGCCCGAGGGCCGACGCTGAGGACGAGTACGTGGTCGTGATCGTGAGCTCGCGATGGTACAGCGTGCTCAGCGGCAGCGGCAGGCGGTCGCCGGGCCCACCCGCGAAGAACTGCAGCGTGCCGCCGTCGCGCGCGACCGATGCCGCCCACGGCAGCACGTCGGCGCCGCCGCCGGTGATCACCACGAGATCGGCGCCCCGGCCCTCGCTCAGCGAGCGGGCGCCGTCGGCGGCGACGTCGGCCGGGCCGCTGATCTGCGCGCCGAGCGCCCAGGCCAGCTTCGCCCGCCCGACCAGCGGATCGCACCCGACGACGGTCGCCCCGGCGCGGCGCAGCAGCTGGACGAACAGGCAGCCGATCGAGCCGAGCCCCACCACCACGGCGGTGTCCCCGGGCGCGACGCGCGCACGCTCCACGGCGCGCGCGCAGCAGCCCAGCGGCTCCACGAACGACGCCTCCTCGTCGGTGAGGTGCGCGGGTAGCCGGAAGGTGGCGTGGCGAACGTTGGCGGGGGGCACGCGCACGTACTCGGCGAAGCCGCCGGGGTCCAGGTGGGAGGCCTTGAACGCGCGGCACATCGACTCGCTGCCGCGCCGGCAGTAGTGGCACTCCCCACAGGGGACGTGGTGAGCCGCCACCACCCGGTCGCCCTCGACGAATCCCGCCACGCCGGGCCCGACCTCGACGACGTCACCGACGAGCTCGTGGCCCAGGACCATCGGCGCCCGCGTGTCGGGCGCGGTGATCTTGGCGATGTCCGAACCGCAGAGCCCGCAGCCGCGCACGCGGAGCAGTAGTTCGCCGACGCCGGCCGCCGGGCGTGGCCACTCCCCGGTCACGATCCGGCCGGCGCCCTGGAAGACGGCGGCGCGCATCAGGCCGCCTGCCGGCGGCGGGGCAGGCGCGCCGCCGCCCAGCACCGCAGCGCGATGGCGACCTTCCGCCGTGCCGGCACCGTGATGCGCTCACCGAAGACCGCGAAGCGCCGGGCCTCGATCTCCTCGAGCAGCGCGCGATAGATGCCGCCCATGATCTCGGCGGCGATGAGCGAGCGGGCATCGGCGACGGGATATGCGGCGGCGGCGGCGGCGTAAAACTGGCGAGCCCGGGCTGCCTGGTGACGCATGAGCCGCACGAAGGCTTCCCCGTGGCGTCCGGCGACCAGATCGTCCTCGCCGACGCCGAACTCGCGCAGCTCCTTCTGCGGGAGGTAGACGCGGCCGTCGCGGGCGTCGGCGCCGACGTCGCGCAGGATGTTCGTCAGCTGCAAGGCGGTCCCGAGGTGGACGGCGTACTCGCGGGCGCGCGGGTCGGTGTAGCCGAAGATCTCGATGCAGCAGAGCCCGACCGCCGAGGCAACCCGGTGACAGTACGGATAGAGATCCTCGATGGCCTCGTATCGCACGCGAGCCAAGTCCATCTCGCACCCTTCGATGATGGCCTCGAGCGCGGTCCGCGGAATCGGATACGTGCGCACGGCAGCGGCGAGCTGGCGAGCGATCGGGTGGCCCGGCGGCGGCCCCGGCTCGAAGCAGCGGGCGATGTCCTGACGCCACCGGCCCAGCTCGGCCCGCTGGAGGGCGGCGTCCCGGCCCAGGTCGGCGACGTCGTCCACGGTGCGGCAGAAGGCGTAGACGGCGTAGAGCGCGTCGCGCCGCGCGCGCGGCAAGGTCAGGAACGCGTAGTAGAAGTTGGAACGGCTCCGCCGTGTGAGCGTCGCGCTGAGGCCGCGAAGGCTCACGCCACCGTCGCCTTCTTCGAGCGCGCGTAGCCGTGCGCCTCGAACCAGGCGACGGCGTCGGCCAGCGCGACCCGCACGTCGGTCTGCGGCAGCCCCAGCTCGCGCACCGCTTTGGCCGGGCTGAAGTACATGCGCTTGCGCGCCATCCGCACGGCGGTCAGCGGCACCGCCGGCGGCCGCCGGGTCACCCTGGCGACACCCTCGAAGCAGACCGCGCCCAGCCACGCCAAGATGTACGGAACCCGGAAACGCGGCGGGCGCCGGCCGGTGATCTCGGCCAGGAGTCGGAAGAGCTCGGCCAGCGCGAGATCGCGATGACCGAGGATGTAGCGCTCGCCCGGCTTGCCCCGCGCGGCGGCGAGCAGATGCCCGCGGGCGACGTCGCGCACGTGCACGACGTTGAGACCGGTGTCCACCGTCGCGATCATGCGGCCGCGCATGAAGTCGACTACCATCTGGCCGGTCGGGGTCGGCTTCACGTCCCAGGGACCGATCGGCGCCGACGGATTCACGATCACGACCGGCAGGCCCCGGCCCGCCAGCTCGCGCGCCACCTGCTCGGCGAGGAACTTGGAGCGCTTGTAGTGGCCGACCATGTCGGCCAGCGTGACCGGCGTGTCCTCGGTGCCCGGCCCGCCGTCGTGGGGAAGGCCCAGGGCGCCCACGCTCGAGGTGTACACGATGCGGCTCACCCCGGCCTCGCCGGCCGCCTCCAGCACGGTCCGCGTCCCCTCGACGTTCGTGCGGTACAGCGCGGCGGGATCGGGCGTCCACAGCCGGTAGTCGGCCGCGACGTGATAGACGGTCTGCACGCCGCGCACGGCGTTGCGAACGGAGGCCCGATCCAGCAGGTCGCCGTCCACGAACTCGACGCGCACCCCCTCCAGCGCTCGGCGGTCCCCGCCGGGCCGCGCGAGCACGCGGACGGACGCGCCGGCGGCGACGAGCTCGCGCGCGACGTTGGCGCCGACGAACCCGGTGCCTCCGGTGACCAGCGCCTGGCTCATGCCGATCTCGCCACGCTTCCGAGCGCGGCGGCGACCGTCTTGAGCGCCACCGCCGTGCCGGCGCGGAGCGCGACGGCGTCGGCCAGGACGCGCGGCCGCGCGAGCATTGTCGCCACCGCGCGGACAGGCCGCACCCGGCCGTCGTCGCCGACCGCGCGGGCCAGGTCCGCGGGGACGCCGCGCCCGGCCGGATCGCAGACGGCGCGCACCACCAGGCCGGGAACGCCGCGGGCGGCCGCCCATGCCAGGATCACGGATGATTCCATGTCGACGGCGAGGGCGCCGGTTTCCAGCCACAGGCGCGACTTGGCGGCGGCGTCCTCGAGCACGCGGTCGACCGTCACCAGGGTTCCCGACCGTCGAGCGCCGGCGACGGCGGCGGTCGCGTGGCGCTGGCCGCCGGGGCCCAGCACCGTCTCGGGGACGACCAGCGCCCCAACACCCAGCCCGGGCGCGAGCGCGCCGCAGACGCCGGCGGAGATCACCAGCGTGGGCGAGACCGTCGTCTGCAATCGCGAGGCAAGCTGGCTGGCGGCGATGCCGACGGAAACGATCTCGAGGACGCCGCCGGCGAAGCGCGAGCCACCGCTGGCCGGGACCAGCCCCAGATGCCGCGCCAGGAGGCGGGCCTCCAGCTCGACCCCGGTGAGGACCAGCAGGCGTGTCATGTCACGCGCCCGCCCGCTCAGCCGTCCGGTGCCGCCTTGGCCGCCTGCCGCCGCTCCCGCCAGGCGGCATACGAGTTGCCGGCCGCGGTGTCCTTGCCGGTGAACCGGATCTCGTGGATTCGCGCGTACGGGATGGTGGAAGGATCAGGCTCTCCGCGAAGGAACACCTGCACGAACGGCTCGACCACGTCGCGGTCGCGGTTGAACAGATAGCCCTCGATCCGGCGGCCGTCGTCGAGCGTGAGCGTCACGTCGCCACGATAGTCGAAGGCCCGCTCGACGATCTCGGTCAGCGCAGACGGGTCGACGGGACCAGGCGCCCAACCCTCGAGGCTCGCCGGCTCGTCGCTCACAACTGCCCCGTGAGCGTGGCCCGGGCGGCGGCCGTCAGGCCCTTCCAGGACGCGAAGGTCGTGTCCACCGCCGTCGCCTCGTAGCCGCAGTGCACCATGCAGTCCTTGCACTTCTCGTTGCCGCTGCGGTGGCCGTAGCGCTCCCAGCGCGTCGTCTCCATCAGATCCTTGAACGAGGCGGTATACCCCTCCTGCAGCAGGTAGCACGGGCGTTGCCAGCCGAAGATGTTGTAGGCCGGCATCCCCCACGGCGTGCACTCGAAGTCCCACTTGCCCATGAGGAATTGCAGGAACAGCGGCGACTGGTTGAACTTCCAGCGACGCTTGGGGCTCGACAGCATCTTGCCGAAGATCTCGTTCGTCTTCTGCCGACGCAGGAAGTGCTCCTGGTCGGGCGCCTTCGAGTAGGAATAGCCCGGTGACAGCATCATGCCCTCGACGCCCAGGTCCATCATCTCGTCGAAGAACATCTGCATGCGGACCGGGTTGACGCCGTCGAACAGCGTGCTGTTGGTGGTGACCCGAAAGCCGCGGGCGAGCGCCTCACGGATGCCCGCGACCGCCTGGTCGTAGACGCCCTCGCGGCAGACCGCCTCGTCGTGCTCCTCGCGCAGCCCGTCCATGTGAACGCTGAACGACAGGTACTTGGACGGCGTGAACACGCCCTCCTGCAGCCGCTGCTTGAGCAGGATGGCGTTGGTGCACAGGTAGATGTACTTGCGCCGCGCGACCAGCTCGCGCACGAGCCGGCCGATCTCGGGGTACATGAGCGGCTCGCCGCCGGGGATCGAGACCATCGGCGCGCCGCACTCCTCGACGGCGGCCAGACATTGCTCGACCGTGAGCTGCTTGCGGAGAACGTGGGCGGGATACTGGATCTTGCCGCAGCCCGCGCAGGCGAGATTGCAACGGAACAGCGGCTCGAGCATCAGCACCAGGGGATAGCGCTTGCGACCACGCAGCCGCTGACCAAGGACGTAGGACGCGACCGTCCACATTTGTGAGATCGGAACACTCATGC
>JBKOZA010000409.1:0-1995 GCA_046725675.1 Candidatus Methylomirabilota bacterium | reverse complement strand
GGGCATCCGCGCGACCGCGCCCAGGTCTTCCCGCTGTTCAGCTCGGCGCGCACGTACGCGTCCGTCACCAAGTCCGTCGAAACCGTCACCGCGGGCAGCCAGGTCGCGGACGTCATGCGCCGGGCCATCAGCGTCATGCGCCTGGGCCGCCCGGGCCCGGCGATGGTCGAGATCCCCGCTGACCTCGTGAACGAGGAGGTGCCCGACGCCCTCGTCGACGAGTACCGGCCGGTCAAGGTGACCTCGGCCGGCGCCAACGCCCGCGACGTCGACGCCGCCGCCCGGGTGCTCCGCGAGGCGCGGCGGCCCGTGATTCACGCCGGTCAGGGCGTGCTGTACGCCGAGGCGTCGGAGGACCTCATCGAGCTGGCCGCGCTGCTCCAGGCGCCGGTCATGACCACGATGGAGGCCAAGAGCGCGTTCCCCGAGGATCACCCGCTCGCGCTCGGCACCGGTGGCCCGGCCGTGACCGGACCTACGTTGCAGTATCTCCGCGAGGCCGACGTGGTCCTCGGCATCGGCTGCAGCTTCACTCGCCACGGAATGGCGGCCAGCATCCCGGCCGGCAAGACGCTCATCCACGCGACCAACGACGAGCGCGACCTCAACAAGAGTTACGCCGCCGACTATCCGCTTCTGGGGGACGCGCGGCTGGTGCTGCGCCAGTTCATCGAGGCCGTCAAGAACCAGGGCGGCCGTCCCCCCGGACGCGAGGGAGTGCGTGCCGAGCTCGAGCGCGTGCGCGCGGCCTGGCTCGCCGAGTGGGCGCCGACGCTCGGCTCGGCCGAGGTGCCGATCACCCCCTACCGGGTCATCGCCGAGTTCATGCGCACGGTCGACCCGCGCGACGCCATCGTCACCCACGACTCGGGGAGCCCGCGCGACCAGCTGCTGCCCTTCTACCGGGCCGTCTCGCCGCGCAGCTATCTCGGCTGGGGCAAGTCGCACGCGCTCGGCACCGGGCTCGGTCTCATCATCGGGGCTAAGCTCGCCGCCCCCGACAAGTTCTGCGTCAACTTCATGGGCGACGCCGCCTTCGGCATGACCGGCCTGGATTTCGAGACGGCCGTGCGCTGCGGGATCCCTATTCTCACCGTCGTGCTCAACAACTCGGCCATGGCCATCGAGATCCCGCACCTCGTCGTGTCGCACGACAAGTACGGCACCCGCGACATCGGCGGCCGCTACGCGGACCTGGGGCGGGCCATGGGCGGCTGGAGCGAGCGGGTCGAGCGGCCCGAGGACGTCGCCGGCGCCTTCGCCCGCGCGCGCAAGGCCACCGAGGGCGGGCAGGCGGCCCTGCTCGAGTTCATCACCAGCCAGGAGACGCGGTTCTCCCATCGCGGCGCGCTGCGCTGAGCCGCGACGGGACGGTATGATCTCGAGGGAGCTCTCCATGCCAACGCCGACCCCGTTCCGCGATCCTGACTCTTGGCGCCGCCCGACGGCCTTCGTCGACAGCGATGCACCCGCGATCGTCGCGTTCGCCCGGGCCGCCGGGGACGGCCGAGCCGATCTTCGTGAGCGAGCGGTCGCCCTCTACTACGCCGTGCGGGACGGCCTCACCTACACGCCTTACTGCGACTTCCGCTCGCCCGACACGTACCGGGCCAGCGCGGTCCTGGCGAAGGGTGCCGGGTTCTGCGTGGGCAAGGCGGCCGTGCTCGCCGCGGTGGCCCGTGCCGAGGGGATACCGGCGCGGCTGCGGTTCGCCGACGTGCGCAATCATCTCTGCACCCCCCGGCTGCGGGCCCTCGTCGGCGGCGACGTGTTCTACTACCACGGCTACGTGGAGCTCGAGTTGGAACAGCGGTGGGTGAAGGCCACGCCGGCGTTCGACCTGGCACTCTGCGAGCGTTTCGGCGTCCTCCCGCTCGAGTTCGACGGCCGCGAGGACTCGGTCTTCCAGCCCTATGACCGGGCCGGTCGACGCCACATGGAGTACGTGTGCGAACGCGGCGTGTGGGCCGACGTCCCCATTGCCGACATCGTCGC
>JBKOZA010000408.1:0-16081 GCA_046725675.1 Candidatus Methylomirabilota bacterium | reverse complement strand
ATGACCGGGCTGGAGCGCCGGCTGGGCCGGCGACCGGACGTCGAGCTGTTGCTCGTCAGCGACCACAACTTCCTGCTGTTCAGCCCGCTGTTGCCCCAGGTCGCCTCCTCGCTGGTGGAGCCCCGGCACATCATCCAGCCGATCCGCGACATCCGCGGCGGCCGGAAGTTCCGCTTTCGTCGCGACCGGGTCGAGCATGTCGACCTGGACGCCCGCCGCGTGCGCCTCGCGGAGGGCCAGCTCGAGTACGACCGGCTCGTGATCGCGCTCGGCGGCGTCACCCCGAGCTTCGGGATCCCCGGCGTCGAGGCGCACGCGCTGAACTACAAGTCGCTCGAGGACGCGATCCTCCTGCGCGACCACCTCATCGACCTCGCCGAGCATGCCGATCACGAGGCCGACGCCGTCGCGCGCCGGCGGATGCTCACCGTGTGCGTTGTGGGCGGCGGCTACACCGGCGTCGAGCTGATCACGGAGCTGCAGGACTTCTTCGAGTCGTACGTGGTGCCGCGCTATCGCGGGATCGAGCCGGGCGACTACCGGCTGCTGCTGCTCGAGGCGGGCCGCGAGATCCTGCGCGGCGTGCACCCCACGCTGGCCGAGCGCGCGCGCGAGCGTCTGCGACGCGAGGGCATCGAGGTGCGCACGGGCACTCGGGTGACGCGCGTGCTGCCGGGCTCGGTCGAGATCGGCGGCGCCGAGACGCTGGCGGTCGGCCTGACGGTCTGGGCCGCCGGCGTCAAGGGTCACCCCATCCTGGCCGACCTGCCGGTCGAGCGCGATCGCCTGGGCCGCATCGTGGTCGATGCCAACCTGCGGCTGCCCGGTCACCCCGAGGTCTACGGCGTGGGGGATGCGGTGACCGTCCAGGGTCACCCCGAGGCGTCCGTTCCCGTCATCCCGGTCGCGCTGGCCCACGGTCGGCTCGTGGCCGACAACATCGTGGCCGAGCTGGACGGCCGCCCGCTGGAGTCCATCGAGTACAAATCGCAGGGCATGCTGGTCTCGCTGGGGGAGCGCCATGCCGTGGTCGAGGTGATGGGACTGCGGTTCTCGGGGTACGCGGCGTGGCTGTTCTGGAACGCCCTGCACCTCTACAAGCTGGTGGGTCTGCGCAAGCAGGTCCAGGTCGCGCTCGACTGGAGCCTGACGCGCGTCTTCCCCCGCGACTCGGCCATCATGCGGCAGCCTCCACGCTGTCCCATCTGCGCGCGCCTGCCCGGCTCCGACAAGCGGGACGCCGCCGCGTGACCCTGGCCGTCGGGGTGCTCGCCTCCGGCCGGGGCTCCAATCTGCAGGCGCTCCTCGACGCCTGCGCGCGGCCGGAGTTCCCGGCCCGGATCGCGCTGGTGATCTCCGATCGGGAGCAGGCGGTCGCGCTGGAGCGCGCGCGGGGGGCGGGCGTCGAGGCCCTCTGGGTCAATCCCAAGGACTTCGGCGATCGCCAGGCGTTCGACCTGGCTCTCGTGGACGAGCTGCAACGGCGCGAGGTCGGCCTGGTCTGTCACGCCGGGTTCATGCGGATTCTCTCGCCCGCCTACGTGCGCGCCTTCGCCGGTCGCGCGCTGAACGTGCATCCCTCGCTGTTGCCGGCGTTCCCCGGCTTGCACGCCCAGCGCCAGGCGCTGGAGCACGGCGTCAAGGTCGCCGGCGCCACCGTGCACTTCATCGACGAGGGCGTGGACACCGGGCCCATCGTCCTGCAGGCGGCGGTGCCGGTCGAGCGTGGAGACACGGAGGAGACGCTCGCCGCGCGCATCCTCGTGCAGGAGCACCGGCTGTACCCGGAGGCTGTCGAGCTGTTCGCACAAGGACGCTTGCGGATCGAGGGGAGGCGAGTCATCGTGCTGCCGGAGGCTTTTGAATGAAGGTCCGTCGCGCGCTGATCTCGGTCCACGACAAGACGGGGGTCGTCGATCTCGCCCGGGGACTGGTCGGCCTCGGCGTCGAGATCCTGTCCACGGGGGGCACCGCCCGGCTGCTGCGCGAGTCCGGCGTGCCGGTGCGCGACGTCGCCGACGTCACGGGATTTCCCGAGATGCTCGATGGGCGGGTCAAGACCCTGCACCCGCGGATCCACGGCGGCATCCTGGCCCGGCGGGACGTTCCCGCGCACCTGGACGCACTCGGGCGCCACGACATTCTGCCGATCGACCTGGTCGTCGCCTCCCTCTACCCCTTCGAGCAGACGGTCGCACGGCCGGACGTGAGCCTGGCCGAGGCCATCGAGCAGATCGACGTCGGCGGGCCCACGATGATCCGGGCCGCCGCCAAGAATCACGGCAGCGTGGGTGTCGTGACCGATCCCGCGCAGTACCACGAGGTCCTCGACGAGCTGCGCGCCGGCGGCGAGCTGGGGGACGCGACGCGCTTCCGCCTCGCCCAGGAGGCCTTCCGGCGCACCGCCCAGTACGATGCGGCGATTGCGAGCTACCTGGGAGGCCGCCGCCTGCCGGAGGCCGCCGCGCGGGACGCTGACGTCGCCGACGCCGGGGCGCGAGCGGAGTTCCCCGTGGCGCTCGACCTGAGTCTCCATCGCTCGCTCTCCCTGCGGTACGGGGAGAACTCGCACCAGGCCGCTGCGTTCTACCAGGTCGTGGGGGAGCCTGCCGTGGGGCTCGCCGGGATGAAGCCACTGCACGGACCCGAGCTCGGCTACAACAACGTGCTCGATTTCTCGGCTGCGCTGGGCCTGCTCCTGGAGTTCGACCAGCCGGCCGCGGTCGTGATCAAGCACACCAACCCGTGCGGCGTCGCGCTGGCCCAGACGGTGGGCGAGGCGATGGCGCGGGCCAAGGCGTGCGACCCGGTGTCGATCTACGGCGGCATCGTGGGGGTCAACCGCACGCTGGACATGGCCGTCGTGCAGGCGCTGGCCGGGATCTTCGTGGAGATCCTGTTCGCGCCGGCCTTCGCGCCGGACGCCCTCGAGGAGCTGCGCCGCACCAAGAAGAAGTGTCGCGTGTTCGAGGTGCCCGGCGATCGGGCGGCCCTGCCGGCGCGGCTGACCGAGTACCGCACCGTCCTGGGCGGCCTCCTCGCGCAGTCCACCGACCTGGCCGACCTCGATCCCTCCGAGCTGAAGACCGTCACCCGGCGGGCCCCGACCGCGGCCGAACTGGCGGCGCTGCGCTTCGCCTGGCGCGTGGGCAAGCATGCCAAGTCCAACGCGATCGTGCTGACGACCGTCGAGCAGGTGGTGGGCGTCGGGGCCGGCCAGATGAATCGGCTGGACTCGGCCCGGCTGGCGGTCATGCGGGCGCGCGAGGCCGGCCTCGCCACTGAGGGCGCCGTCTGCGCCTCCGATGCCTTCTTCCCGTTCCGCGACGGTCTCGACGTCGTCGCCAGCGCCGGCGTGACCGCGGTCATCCAGCCGGGCGGCTCGCTGCGCGACGCCGAGGTGATCGCCGCCGCCGACGAGCGGGGGATGGCCATGGTATTCACCGGCATTCGACACTTTCGCCACTAGACGCGCTCGCCCGCCATGAACCGCGCCCAGGCCGAGCGCATCTACGGCATGCGGGAGCTGACCCGCATCCTGACACTGACCCCGCGGCGCACCGCCCAGCTTCGGCGCCTTGGCCTGCTCCACGGCGTCAGCGGCTACACCTTCCGCGACCTGCTGGCGCTGCGGGCGGCCGGCTCGCTGCTCGACGCCGGCGCCTCCGTGCGCCAGATCCGCCAGGCTCTCGACGCTCTGCGCTCACGCAATCCCGGGCTGGAGCAGCCGCTGGCCGAGGTGCGCCTGGTCCTGGAGGGAGGACGTGTGCTGGCCCAATCCGATCGCGTGAAGTTCGAGCCCCGCACCGGCCAGACCGTGCTCGACCTCGACACGCCCGGCCTCGAGGAGGTCGCCGCCGCCACGCTGGTCACCGGGCTCGTGCGTCCCCTGGCGCCCCCGGTGGAGCAGGCCGAGATGTGGTTCGAGCGTGCCAGCGAGTGGGACAGCGACCCGGCGCAGTGGGAGGACGCGATCGGCGCCTATCGGCGCGTGGTGGCGATCGACCCGACGTACGCGGCGGCCTGGAACAATCTCGGTCTGCTCCTGCATCGGATGGGTCGGCACGACGACGCGCACGAAGCCTACACGGCCGCCCTCAAGCAGGACGGGCGCTGCTGCGAGGCCGTCTACAACCTCGGCTCGCTGGCCGAGGATCGCGGGGATCTGGACGAGGCGGTGCGCTGCTATCGCCAGGCGCTGGACCTCTCGCCCGACTACGCCGATGCGCACTTCAACCTTGCCGGGGCGCTGGCGCGCCTGGGCCGCGCCGAGGATGCCGTCGTGCACTGGCAGCGCTACCTGGAGCTCGACGCCGCCAGCCCGTGGGCCCGCATCGCGCGCGCGCATCTCGAGGTCCTGGAGCCGCCCGGGGAGCCGCCCGAGTGAGGGTGCTGGTGGTCGGCGGCGGCGGCCGCGAGCACGCGCTCGCCTGGAAGATCGCCCGCAGCCCGCTCGTGGAGCACCTGTGGGCGGCGCCCGGCAATCCGGGCATCGCCCGCTGCGCCACCTGTCTCGACATCGCCGCCGCCGACGCCGAGGGGCTGGGGGGATTCGCGACGGGCCATGGTATCGACCTGGTCGTGATCGGCCCCGAGCAACCCCTGGTGGCTGGCCTCGCCGATCGACTGCGCGCGCGGGGGCTGGCCGTGTTCGGCCCCGACGCGCGGGCGGCGGCCATCGAAGGCTCGAAGGTCTACGCCAAGCGGCTGATGGCGGCGCACGGCGTTCCCACGGCGCGCTTCGCGACGTTCAGCGATCCGGGGGCGGCGCGGCGCTACTGCCGGGAGCTGGGCGCGCCCTGCGTCGTGAAGACCGACGGCCTGGCCGCCGGCAAGGGCGCGATCGTGTGCCCGACGCTCGGGGAGGCCGACGCCGCCATCGCGCAGTGCATGGAGCGACGCGAGTTCGGCAGCGCCGGGACGACGGTGGTGGTCGAGGAGTTCATGCGCGGCGAGGAAGCGTCGTTCTTCGTGCTGGCCGGGGCGGGCGGGGTGGTACCGCTAGCCGCGGCCCAGGACCACAAGACCGTGTTCGACGGCGACCGGGGACCGAACACCGGCGGGATGGGCGCGTTCGTGCCGGTGGCGGCCGTGGACGCCGCGATGCAGGCGCGGATCATGGGCGAGATCGTCCAGCCGACGCTGGCCGCCCTGTCGGCGGACGGTGCGCCGTACCATGGTGTGCTCTACGTCGGATTGATGCTCACTGCCGACGGCCCTCGCGTGGTGGAGTTCAACTGCCGCTTCGGGGACCCGGAGTGCCAGCCCCTCGTGATGCGGATGGACGAGGACCTCGTCCCGCTGCTGGTTGCGGTGGCGCGAGGGGACCGACTGCCGCCCCCGCGACCGTGGACGACCGACGGCCCGGCGGCCGTGTGTGTGACGCTGGCCTCCGGCGGCTATCCGGGACACTACTCGACGGGCCACCCGATCACCGGGATCGACGCGGCCGAGGACCGGGGCGCAGTGCAGGTCTTCCATGCCGGGACCGCGCGGCGCGACGGGCGACTCGTCACGGCCGGCGGTCGCGTGCTCGGCGTGACCGCCGTCGGCGGCGACCTGAGCGCGGCGATCGCCGCCGCCTACGAGGGCGTGCACCGCATCCATTTCGAGGGCGTGCATTACCGGACCGACATCGGGCGCCGGGCGCTGGAGGTGCGAGCGACGTGAGTCCCACGCTGGTGGGGATCGTGATCGGCAGCGACTCCGACCTCGACACCATGCTGGAGGCCGTCAAGGTCCTGGACGCGCTCGAGGTCGGCAGCGAGGTCGTCGTGGCGTCCGCGCATCGCACGCCGCATCGCACCGAGGAGTGGGCCAGCGGCGCCGCCGCCCGCGGCTTGCGGGTCCTCATCGCGGCCGCCGGCGGCGCCGCCGCCCTGCCGGGCGTCGTGGCCGCCTTCTCGTCGCTGCCCGTCATCGGCGTACCGATCGCGGCCACGCCGCTGAACGGCCTCGACGCGCTGCTGTCGATCGTGCAGATGCCGAAGGGCGTTCCGGTGGCCACGGTGGCCATCGGCGCCTGGGGCGCGGCCAACGCCGGGCTGTTGGCCGCGCAGATCCTGGCGCTCGGCGACCCGGCCCTGGCCGAACGGCTGGCCGCCTATCGCCGGCGCCTGGCCGCCGAGGTCGACGAGCGGGCTCGGCGCGTCGCCGACCAGCTACGAGCGCGGCCGAGCGCGCGCTGACGGGCGGCGGCCACCGCCGTACGCGTGAAGGTATGACGCGCGTCATCGCCGTCGAGCCCCTCGGGCCGGCGAGGTCTGCGCTGCACGAAGCCGCCGCCGTGCTCCGCGCGGGCGGGCTGGTCGCGTTTCCGACCGAGACGTTCTACGGCCTCGGCGCCGCCGCGCTCGACCCTGGCGCCGTCCGCCGCGTCTACGAGATCAAGGGGCGGCCGGACGGCAAGCCGGTGCTGGTGCTCGTCGACTCCATCGCCATGCTCGATGCCGTCGCCCTGGAGGTTCCACCGCGAGCGCGCACGCTCATGGCCGCGCACTGGCCCGGGGCGCTCACCCTGGTGTTCCGCGCGCGGTCCGAAGTCCCTGCCGAGGTGACGGCAGGAACGGGCACCGTGGGCGTGCGTCTGTCCGCGCACGCGGTGGCGCGCGCGCTGGTGACCGCGCTCGGTCAGCCGATCACGGCGCCGAGCGCGAATCCTTCCGGCTCGACGCCACCCACCACCGGCGCGGCGGTGCTGGCTCACTTCGGCGGCCGCCTCGATCTGCTCCTCGATGGCGGTGCCACTACCGGCGGCGAGCCATCCACGGTACTCGACGTCACGGTCGATCCCCCGCGCGTCGTGAGGGCCGGGGCCGTGCGACTCTGACGGAGCGATGCGGGTCACCGGGGTCATCCAGGCCGGCGGCAAGAGCACGCGGATGGGCGGCCAGCCCAAGGCGCTGCTCGAGCTGGGCGGCCGACGCATCATCGAGCGCGTGCTGGACGCCGTCGCGCCCGTGGTGGACGATGTGCTGGTCGTGACGAACACGCCCGAGCTCTACCAGTTCCTGGGCCTGCCGATGGTCGCCGACGCCTATCCCGACCACGGCTCGCTCGGCGGCATCTACACCGGCCTGGCCGCCGCCGGCGGCGACGTGGCCTTCACCGTCGCCTGCGACATGCCGTTCGTGCACCCCGACGTCGTGCGCCTGGTCGTGGCGCGCGCCTCGGAGGGCGACGTCGTCGTCCCGCGGGTCGGCGAGCAGCTGCAGACGATGCACGCCGTGTACGGCAAGGGATGCCTGCCGCACATCGAGGGCCGCCTCCGGGCCGGCCAGCTCAAGATCGTCGGCTTCTTCGATCAGGTCCGGGTCGTCGAGATCGGCGACGCCGAGGTCGCGCGATACCGCGCGCCCGACGTCGCGTTCATGAACGTCAACACGCCCGAGGAGCTGGCCCGCGCGCGCGCGCTGGCCGCCGAGCTGGGCTGAGGCGGTGAGCCGGCTGCATCCGGTCCTCGTCGTGCACTATCACGAGATCAGTCTCAAGCGCGGCAACCGACCGCTCTTCCTGCGCCACCTGGCACGCAATCTCCAGGCCGCGATCGCCGATCTGGGCCCGGTGACGCTACGTCAGCGGCCGGGCCGGATCGTGCTCGACCTCGAGGGCCACCCGCACCCGGAGTACGTCCGCGACCGCGCGGCGCGCGTGTGCGGCGTGGCCAGCGTGCTGCTCGGCTACCGGACCGCCTCCACGCTGGACGCCATGCGCGCCGTCGTCGGCCAGCTCGTCGAGGGGCGCCAGGTCGGCTCGTTCCGGATCAGCGCCCGGCGCGCCTTCAAGACCTATCCGATGACGAGCGTCGAGCTCAACCGTGCCCTCGGCGCCTTCGTGCTGGAGCGGGTCGCCACGCGCGTGGACCTCGAGCATCCCGAGGTCGAGATCGTCGTGGAGGTGCTGCCTGACGAGGCATTCGTGGCGCTCGATCGGCGGGCCGGTCCCGGCGGCCTGCCGGTCGGCGCCAGCGGCACCGTGGTGGCCCTGCTGTCGGGTGGGATCGACTCGCCGGTCGCGGCCTGGCGCATGATGAAGCGTGGCTGTCGCGTCGTGTTCGTCCACTTCCACAGCGTGCCGTATCTGCCGCCGACCTCGCAGGCGAAGGCGCGGGCGCTCGTGGAGCGACTCACCCAGTGGCAGTACGCCTCGCACCTGCACCTGGTGCCGTTCGGCGAGATCCAGCGCGAGGTCGTTCTCTCGGTGCCACCGCCCGCGCGTGTCGTCGTCTATCGGCGGCTGATGATCCGCATCGCGGAGGTCATCGGGCGCCGGGCCGGCGCCCGGGCGCTGGTGACCGGCGAGAGCCTCGGGCAGGTGGCCTCGCAGACTCTGGAGAACATCGCCGCCATCGACGCGGCTGCCTCGCTGCCCGTCCTGAGACCGCTCATCGGCATGGACAAGCTGGAGATCACCGGCGAGGCTCAGCGGCTCGGGACGTTCGAGATCTCCATCGAGCCCGACGCCGACTGCTGCACGCTGTTCACGCCCAAGCACCCGGCCACGCGGATGGGGGAGGGGGACACGCGGGCGGCCGAGGCGCGCCTGGACCTGGACCGGCTGGTCGAGACCGGTGCCGGCGGTGCCGTGGTCGAGACGTTCGAGTTTCCGGCGAGCGTGCCGGCGTCCCGGTGACACCACCGACCCTGACGTTCCTCGGCGCCGCAGGGACGGTGACGGGGGCCAAGTTCCTGCTCGACGCCGGCGGCGCGCGCCTGTTGCTGGAGTGCGGCATGTTCCAGGGCCTGCGCACTCTCCGCGAGCGCAACTGGGCGCCGCCGCCTGAGGAGATGGCTCGCGTGGACGCCGTGCTGCTGTCCCACGCCCACATCGACCATTCGGGGTACCTGCCGCGGCTGGTACGGGACGGGTTCAGCGGGCCGATCTTCTGCTCGCCCGGCACCGCCGATCTGCTGCGACTCATGTTGCCCGACGCCGCGCGGCTGCAGGAGGAGGAAGCGGAATACCGCAACCGGACGGGGGCCACGCGACATCGGCCGGCGCTGCCGCTCTTCACCGAGGCCGACGCCGAGCGGACGCTGCGACTCCTCCGCCGCGTCGAGTTCGAGCTGTCGTTCGCGCCCGCCGGCGGCCTGGAAGCTCGCTTCCATCCGTCGGGTCACATCCTGGGCGCCTCGATCGTAGACGTGCAGGCCGGCGGGCGGCGGCTGGTCTACTCGGGCGATCTCGGCCGCTATCACGTTCCGATCATGCGCGACCCCTCGCCGGTCGTGGCCGCCGACACCCTGCTGATCGAGTCGACGTATGGCGACCGCGATCACCCCGCCGACGACGGGACCCCGCTGATCGTGCGTGCCGTGGAGCGCGCGGCCGAGCGGCGCGGCGTCCTGCTCGTGCCGGCGTTCGCGATCGGACGCACCCAGGACTTGCTGTACCTCTTGCGAGAGCTGGAGTCGGCCGGGCGGGTGCCGTCGATCCCGGTGTACCTCGACAGCCCGATGGCGATCGAGGCCACGGCCGTCTACGCCCGGCATCCCGAGGAGCACGATGAGGAGACGACGCGCGTCACCTCGGCGGGCGGCCAGCCGTTCGTCCCGAGCCAGTTTCACGTTTGCAGGACGGTCGGGGACTCCAAGCGCCTCAACGACCTCCCGGGCCCGGCGATCGTCATCAGCGGCAGCGGGATGGCGACGGGAGGACGCGTCCTCCACCACCTCCGCCGCCGGCTGCCGGAGGCGAGCACCACGGTACTCTTCGTCGGCTATCAGGCCGCCGGCACCCGGGGCCGCATGCTGCGCGACGGCGCCGACCGCGTTCGCATCTTCGGCGCCGACGTGCCGGTACGCGCGACGGTCCTGGCCACCGATGCGCTCAGCGCCCACGCTGACCGGGGCGAGCTGTTGCGCTGGCTCGCCGGCTTCGGCGCCCCGCCCGCCACGACCTGGTGCGTCCACGGTGAGCCGCCCGCGGCCACCGCCTTGCGCGATGCCATCCGGGCCGGTCTCGGCTGGAAGTGCGACGTCGCCGTCGACGGAGCCCTGACCCCGGTCTGAACCCCCCAGCATGTAGTAGCCGGCTTGACCTGAGAGGCCACAATCGGTATGGTCGGCGTATGGCCCGGCGGCTCGCCGACGTCGATCCCGAGATCGCCAAGGCCCTCCACGAGGAGGCCCAGCGGCAGCATCGCAACATCGAGCTGATCGCCTCCGAGAACTTCGTCTCCGAAGCCGTGCTGGAGGCTACCGGCTCGGTTCTCACCAACAAGTACGCCGAGGGGTATCCCGGACGGCGCTATTACGGCGGCTGCGAGGTCGTCGACATCGTCGAGGACCTCGCCATCGCTCGAGCCAAGGAGCTGTTCGGCTGCGAGCACGCCAACGTGCAGCCCCACTCCGGTGCCCAGGCCAACATGGCGGTGTACTTCACGCTGCTCAAGCCGGGCGACGTCGTACTCGGGCCGAACCTCTCCCACGGCGGCCACCTGACCGCGGGCAGTCCCGTGAACTACTCGGGGAAGTTCTACTCGATCGTCGCCTACGGCGTGCGGCGCGACAGCGAGCGGATCGATCTCGATCAGGTGCGCGATCTGGCGCGGCAGCACCGTCCGAAGCTGATCATCGCGGGGGGCTCGGCGTTTCCGCGTGCGATCGATTTCGGCCCGTTCGGCGAGATCGCGCGAGAGGTCGGGGCCACCCTCATGGCGGACATCGCGCACCCGGCCGGCCTGGTCGCGGCCGGCCTGCACCCCTCGCCGATCGGCATCGCCGACTTCGTGACGACGACCACGCACAAGACGCTGCGCGGGCCGCGCGGCGGCATGGTCATGTGCTCCAGCGCGCACGCGACGGCGCTCGACAAGACCGTCATGCCGGGCGTGCAGGGCGGGCCGCTGATGCACGTGATCGCGGCCAAGGCCGTGGCCTTCAAGGAAGCCCTGACGTCGGAGTGGCGCGCGTACCAGCAGCAGATCGTCCGGAACGCCCGGGCGCTGGCCGAGGCACTGCTGGCCCGGGGGCACCGGCTCGTGTCCGGAGGCACGGACACCCACCTGCTGCTCGTCGACCTGTCGCCCAGGAACATCACCGGCAAGGACGCCCAGGAAGCGCTCGACCGGGCGTGGATCACCGTCAACAAAAACACGATCCCGTTCGAGACGAAGAGCCCGATGGTCACGTCGGGCGTCCGGCTCGGTACCCCGGCGGTGACGACCCGCGGGATGAAGGAGCCGGAGATGGCGACGATCGCCGATCTCATCGACCGGGTGCTCGGCAGCCTCGGCTCCTCCGCGGTCGAGGCCAGGGTGCGCGGCGAGGTGCAGGAGCTCACGGGGCGCTTCCCGCTCTACGCGGATCGGGTGAGGTGAGCGACCACGCCTCAGGAGAGGAGCGCCGATGAAATGCCCGTTCTGCGGCCACACCGAGGATCGTGTCGTCGACTCTCGCGTCGGCCGGGACGGCGAGTTCATCCGCCGCCGGCGCGAGTGTCTGAAGTGCCACCGTCGCTACACGACCTACGAGTACATCGAGGACGTCCTGCCCCACGTCGTCAAGCGCGACGGGCGGCGTGAGCCGTTCGACCGTCAGAAACTGCGCGGCTCGCTCCTGAAGGCCTGCGAGAAGCGCTCGATCGCCATCCAGGCCGTCGACAACGTGGTCGCCGACATCGAGGTCAAGCTGCACGAGCGCGCCGAGAAGGAGATCTCCAGCCAGGAGCTGGGCGACCTGGTGATGGAGCAGCTGCAGCGTCTGGACCAGGTCGCCTATGTCCGGTTCGCCTCGGTCTACCGGCAGTTCAAGGACATCAATCAGTTCATGGACGAGGTCAAGGGCTTGCTCAAGGACGACAAGTCCAAGACACCCCCGGCGGCCAAGCCCCGCGTCCCGGTCGGTCGCCCCGCCCGGTAGCGGCCTGCCCCGCTGCCACTGCGTCGGGTCGTCTCCTCCCCGTTGGGGACCCCGCCCGCCGGCATGCTACGGAAGGGTGGACGAAACTCGTCGAGCACGGCACCGCTATGGATGGGGGCGTGTGGGGGGCGACGCTACCGCGCGTGGGGCCACCGAGGGTCGTCGGCGTTCGTTGACTTACCAGGCGCTGCGAGGTAGCGTGTGCTGGCAGTCTCGCCGCCAACCGCTGCCAAACACCACCGAGGGGACGAGTCCTCACCCCGGGAGACCGAGCTTATGAAGCGGGCGCTCAGGAAGCTGGTGTTCGTCGAACCGAAGTCCACCCACCTGCACATCTACAGCCGCGTCTGCATCCCCCGGCTCGGCTCGGTCCTGCTCGGCACCATCATGCGGGCCAAGGGCTACGACGTCCGGGTCTACATCGAGGACATCCAGGCGATCGACATGGCGGAGCTGATGTCGGCCGACCTGGTCGCCATCTCGGCGATCACCTCCACGGCCCCGCAGTCCTACAAGCTCGCCGATATGATGCGCGAGGCGGGCAAGGTCGTGGTCATGGGTGGTACCCACACCAGCTTCATGGCCGACGAGGGCATGCAGCACGCCGACTTCATCGTGCGCGGGGAAGGGGAGTTCGCCTTCCAGGAGCTGGTCGACGCGATCCAGCGGGGCGACGGGTTCGACGCGATTCAGAACCTGACCTACCGCACGGCGGACGGCCATCTCGTGCACAACCCGGAGCGGCCGAAGATCCCCAACCTCGACGTCAACCCCATTCCCGACTACCGGCTGATCAGCGGCTGGAAGCCGGGCGGCGTCATCTCGGTCGCCACCTCGCGGGGCTGTCCGTTCTCCTGCACGTTCTGCTCGGTGCCCGGCATGTACGGCCACGCCTTCCGCACGCACTCGATCGAGCGCGTGCTGCAGGAGCTGGAGATCCACAAGGGCAACATGTACACCTTCTTCGCCGACGACATCTTCACCGCCAACAAGAAGCGGGTGAAGGAGCTGCTGAAGCAGATGATCGCCCGCAACCTGACGCCGGAATGGGGCGCCCAGGTGCGGACGGAGACGGTCGACGACCCCGAGCTGCTGGCGATGATGCGCGACTCCAACTGCTTCAACGTCTACGTCGGCTTCGAGTCGATCAATCCGCGCACGCTCAAGCTGTTCCAGAAGAAGCAGGACCTGGCCAAGATCGAGCGCTCCATCGAGCGGTTCCACCAGCACAAGATCCGCATCCACGGCATGTTCGTGGTCGGCTCCGACGAGGACGACGTCGAGACCATCGACGCCACCGCCGAGTTCGCGCTCAAGCACGACATCGACTCCGTGCAGTTCATGATCCTCACGCCCATCCCCGGCTCGCCCGACTGGGACACGCTGTATTCCAAGGGCGACAGGTACGTGATCAACCGCAACTGGACCTTCTACGACGGGCACCACGCGGTACACCAGCCCCGGCGCATGAGCCCCTACGAGCTGCAGACGGCCGCCATCAAGGCGATGGAGAAGTTCTACTCCTGGCGGGGCATCGCCCGGAAGCTCCTCAAGCGCGACATCTACTACACGACCATCCGCTACTGGGGCAAGAAGATGATCCGCGAGTGGTGGAAGGACGACGACAACCGCGCGTACGTCGACTGGCTGCGCCAGCAGCTCTACGGCGACGTTCGCACGCTCGGGCGCTCGGTCAAGACCGTCGGCGTGCCAGCGGCGCTGCTCCAGGACAAGCTCGGCCTGCTCCTGCACCGATTCCTCGGCGAGCTGGGCGTCACCGTCGTGCCGCTGGCCGAGGCCGCGGTGGAGGGGGCGACGACGCGCGCGCGCGAGGCCATCGACTGTCTCATCACGCCCATCGTCAAGCGCGCCGAGCAGGGCAGGGAAGAGTTCTACGCCCACCTGGCGGCGGTCAGCGACACGCTCCACGCGAAGTGGGACAAGCTCCCCCGGGTGGCCTTCCCTCTCGTCGGCGACCAGGGCCCGGTCTTCGAACCTTTCGCCAAGATCGGTCTCCTCGTCACCCAGAACCTCGATCGCATCCGCGACGCCTACAAGACCGCCGGCGTCGCCGAAGGTCTCTGGGAAGCCGCCTGAACCGCGGCTCACCGTCTTCTAGCGTTTCGAGCGCGGGCTCCGCCCGCGCAATCCTGGTCTAGGGGGAGGCAGGGCGAAGCACGCCGCCAGGCGTGCGATGCCCGTCGGAAGGGGACGAAGTCCCCCTCCGAGGTTCGAAGTCCCCCTTCGAGTGCTAGGGCGTGTGCGGCTCGTGAACCGACGAGGGGCGTCGATGTCCCGCGCGGTGGACGAACTCCTCGTTCAGGGGCACGCCCTTCCGGCAGAGAGGACACTCGGCGGGATCGTACGTCGGAAAGTCACGGCTCACGAGGCTGAAGACGGGCTTGCCGTCGACCTCGACCGAGGTCCGCCGCCACAGACAGCCCACCCCGACGACCTGGGCGCCGAGCTGCTCGACGAGCTCGATGAGGAGGTTCAGCGTGCTGCCGCTGGAGACCAGATCCTCCACGAGCAGCACTCGGGTGCCGGGACGGATGAGCCGCTGGAACTCGACCGGCAGGCTCACCCGCCGCTTGCCCCGCGTCAGGCCCTTGGCCCCGTAGACGACGACCGGCCGCGAGGGATGAGCCCGCGCCACGCAGTGGGAAAGAATCAGGGCGCCGGGCCCGGTCGAGAGCACGACGTCCACCGGCCACGGGGCGAAGTGCTTCGCGATCACCCCGCCCAGCCCCTCGGTGAACGACGGTTCGGTCGTGACGAGGGTCTTCTCGATGTACTCGCTGGTGTGCTGGCCGGACGGAAGGAGGACGTGGTCGTTGGCGTGATAGGCGCCGGTGCGCTTGAGGATCTCCAGATGGATCTTCTCGCGCACTTCAGCCTCGACGGCGACCGGGTCCTTCTTGGGGGGAGCGGCGCTCATGCCGACCTCCTGCGAGGCATTATCGCACGACCGCGTGCTAGACTCCCGCCGTATGCGCGTTCTCGCGGTGGAAACCTCCTCGCTCGCAGGCGGGGTGGCGCTTCTCGACGGCGAGCGGCTGATCGCCGAATACCTGCTCGACATCAGCGTGACGCACTCCGAGCGGCTGATGGCCGCGGTCGATCACGTCATCGCCGACGCCCGCTGGACGCCCAGGAGCCTGCAGGGCCTCGCGGTCGCGGTCGGCCCCGGGTCGTTCACGGGCCTGCGGATCGCGGTGAGCACCGTCAAGGGGCTGGCCGTCGCGCTCGACATCCCCATCGCCGCGGTCCCGACACTCGACGCCATGGCGGCGACGCTGCCCTGGGCGGCGTTGCCCGTGTGCCCCGTGCTCGACGCCCGCAAGGGCGAGGTGTACGCGTCGCTCTATCGCTGGGCGGGCGGCGGGATGCTGCGCGAGTGGGACTACCTCGCGCTGGCGCCGGAGGCCCTCGCCGAGCGCCTGACCGAGCCCACGATCCTCCTGGGGGACGGTGCCGGCGCCGTCCACACGCCGCACGCCCGGACGATGCCGCCGCCGCGGCGACTGCCTTCGCCGGCATGTGTGGGGGCCCTGGGCGTCGAGCGTCTCCGCCGGGGTGACACGGTCGGGGCCGCCGAGCTGGAACCGCTCTACCTCCGGCCGTCCGAGGCGGAGCTGAGGCGTCGTGCTCTCGCTGGCGCTTGACCGCATGCGTCCGGAGGACCTCGACGAGGTCCTCGCCATCGAGCGGGCATCCTTCACGATGCCGTGGTCGCGGGGCGCCTTCCTGTACGAACTGCAGCAGAACCGTGTGGCGCGATGCTGGGTCACGCGGGTCGGCCGGGGGGAAGTGATCGGCTATCTGTGCCTGTGGGAGGTGGCCGACGAGCTGCACATCACCAACGTCGCCGTGCGGCCCGACGCTCGTCGGCAGGGCGTGGCGCGCGCCCTCATCACGAGCGTGCTCGAGGACGGTCGCCGGCGAGGGTTCAAGGTCGTCGTTCTCGAGGTCCGACCAAGCAACCGGCATGCGCTGTCCCTGTACGAGTCGTTCGGCTTTCGCGTCGTCGGCCGGCGGCACGGGTACTACTACGACACCGGGGAGGACGCGCTGGTCATGGAGATCGGCCTGAGCCCCCAGCCGGCGTCTCCCGGGAACCAGGCGACCAGGTGAGACGTTAATCCGCCAATGCGGTCCGACCTGCTGGGTGCCGGACTCGCCCTGTGTCTGCTCGTGTGGTGGGCGCCGGTGACCGCTGC
>JBKOZA010000407.1:0-4249 GCA_046725675.1 Candidatus Methylomirabilota bacterium | reverse complement strand
GCCGCCCAGCAGGTACTCCTCGCCTTGGACGACGACGGCGAGGTTGCCACCCCGGATTCCGGCCTGCTCGGCCGGGCTGCCGTCGAAGACGACCTCGACCAGATAGCCAGGGGTGATCGGTATCCGGACGACCGAGCCCAGTGCGGCCTCCACGGCGCGTCCCTGCATGCCCAGCCACGGCCGCGCCACCCGGCCCGAGTCGCGCAGCTCGCGCAGCACGGCGCGAGCGGCGTTGATCGGGACCGCGAAGCCGATGGACTGGGCGTCCTCCGAGATGAGCGTGTTGATCCCGATGACGTTGCCGCAGCGGTCAACCAGCGGCCCGCCGGAGTTGCCCGGGTTGATCGGCGCGTCGGTCTGGATCATGGCCTCGTCCGACACGCCGGGCAGGATCCGGTTCAGGCCGCTGACGATGCCCCGCGTCATGGTCTGGTCCAGGCCGATGGGATTGCCGATCGCTACCACCTCGTCACCGACCTTCACCGACGAGGAGTCGCCCAGCTTCGCCACCGGCAGTGAACCCCCCTGGCTCTCCACGCGGAGCAGCGCCACGTCGAGCACGCTGTCGAGACCGATCGTCCGCGCCGGCACCTTGCTGCCGTTGTCGAGAGTGACGAGCAGGGAGGCAGCACCGTCCACGACGTGGGCGTTGGTGAGGATCTGCCCGTCGCGCTCGATGATCACCCCGGAGCCGACGATCGTCTCGAACCGGCGCTGGGGTTTGATCTTGTTGATCTTCATCGCCTGGATGGAGACGACCGCGGGCGACACCCGATCGAAGAGCTGGGCCAGGGACTCCGTGCAGGGCTCGGCGACGGCCACGACCGGCGACGCGACGAGCACGAGCAGGCTGAGCAGCGCGGCGCGGACGCGGATCACTCGTCGATCATAGCATCGCCCCCCAGCCCGGCGGCCGTTCGGCCCATCGGGTCAGTGTCGCCGCCGGCCCCTCAGCGGAAGGCCGGCATCACACGCTTGGCCAGCAGGTCGATCTGCCCGGGGTCGTCGGTGACGGGACCCAGGACGAGATACGTGAGGCCGGCGTCGACGAGGTCCTGGATGCGGGCGTTGATCCGGTCGATGGCGCCGATCATGTAGCACTCCTGCAGGTGCTCGTAGGAACGATGTGTGCCCATGGTGCGCAGGAACGGGGCGCGCGACCTGGCCACCGCCCGCTCGTGGCTCTTGTCCTCGACCAGGTGAATGAAGTTACAGTGCCCGAACGTGAGGGCCTTGGGGTCGCGTCCCCGCCGCCCGGCGTGCTCCTGCAGCTGGCGCCAGTCGCGCTTGACCCACTCCTGCTTGCCCGAGCAGCGGGACAGCCAGTGGCCGGCCTTCACGACGCGGTCCATGACGGTCTTGGCGATGACGGGCACGTCGTGCTCGCCGGGATCGGGGATGCGGGAGCCGCCCGACACCCACAGGGCCGGCATCCGCGGCGGTCGGGGATCGATGGTGACGTCGCGGAACGAGTAGTAGCGCCCGCTGTAGGAGACGTTGGGCTTCGTCAGCAGCAGCGTCACCGCCTCGATGATCTCGTCGGTCCGCTGCCCGCGCTCCTCGATACGCGAGCCGGTCACCTCGAACTCCCGCGCGTACCAGCCGGGGCCCACCCCGAACACGAAGCGGTTGTTCGACAGGTGGCAGAGCGTGGAGATCTCCTTGGCGAGCACAACCGGGTGCCGGACGGGCAGCACCAGGATCCCGGTGGCGAGCGTGACCTTCTCGGTGACGGCCGCCGCGTAGGACAGCACGTTGAGCGGCTCCAGCCAGGCGTGGCCGTACAGGCCGGGGGCCGACAGCAGGTGATCGATCACCCACACGTCGATGCCGTGCTTCTCGCACTGCTCGATGGACCGGCGGATGTTGCGAACGTTGCGGGCCCCCCCGCGCTTGTCGCTCCACGCGTACGTCGGGATCCACGCGCCGAACTTCAGCTTCGCCATGGGCGTCTCCTATCGTCGGACCTTGCCGTATCGCAGCTCGAGCGTGGTGCAGCCACGGGGCACGCGGTAGGGGCCGTGCACCATGCCCGGCGGCCGGCAGGCGTACATGCCGGCCGTGAACGTCTGCTGCTTGCCGAGATCGATCAGCTCGCCGTCCAGGATCCAGACCTCCTCCCAGAAGTCGTGGGTGATCGTCTCGGTCGTCTCCACGCCGGCGTCGAAGCGCAGCAGGCGCGTCACGTCGCCGGTGTCGGGGTCGTGGCTCAGGATCTTCTCGCGGACCCCGGGACCGCCGGCACCGCCCGTGGCCGAGCCGCTCACCGGCTGCCACGGCAGGTGATCGGGCCGGAAGAACTCGAGCTCGGGCTTGGGCATGGGCGCTCCTCAGCCGCGCAGGGTCTTCATCACGTCGGTGTTGTCGAGGGCCTGGCGCGGGTCGCCCTCGAAGAGAATCTCGCCGCGGTCGATCGCGTACAGCCGGTCCGCCACGCGGGCGGCATTGGTCACGTTGGACTCGGCGATGAGCAGGGAGACGCCCATCGCCTTGATCTTCTTGGCGGCCTCGACGAAGCGGGTCACCACGACCGGGGCCAGCCCCTCGAACGGCTCGTCGAGCAGCAGCACCGACGGCGACAGCGCCATGGCCCGGGCGATGGCGACCATCTTCTTCTGGCCGCCCGACAGGTTGAGACCCCGGCGCGCCATGAGCCCCTCGAGCTCGGGGAAGAGGCCCAGGATGCGCTCGTCGAGGCCGGCGGCGTCGGCGGCGCCGGGCGCCAGCCAGCGGCCGATCTGGAGATTCTCCGCCACGCTCAGGTCGGGGAAGATCCCGGCGTCCTCGGGAGCGTAGCCGACGCCGAGCCGGGCCCGCTCGTGAGCCGGACGGCGGGTCACGTCGGCGCCCCGCAGCACGACGCGGCCAGCGCGGACGCCGAGCAGGCCGATGGCGCTCTCGAGCGTGGTCGTCTTGCCGGCGCCGTTGCGGCCGACCAGGCAGACGGCCTGGGCGGCGCCGACCCGCAGCGACACCGCGCGCAGCACGTGGGTGGGCCCGCGAAAGGTGTCGATGCGATCCAGCTCGAGCACGGGGGCGGCGGGCGCGCTCATCCGGGCGGCGCGCTCCCGATCAGCGTCGTCGTCACCTGCTCGTTGCGGCGGATCTCGTCGGGCGTGCCGTCGGCCAAAATGGCGCCCTGGTGCATGGCGACGATCCGGTCCGAGTACCTGAACACGATGTCCATGTCGTGCTCGATGACGACCGCGGTGATGTGCTCCTGGCGCACGACGGAGGTCACCACGTCCATGATGGGCGCCTTCTCGCGGGTGCTGACCCCGCTGGTCGGCTCGTCCAGGAACAGCAGCTTGGGTCGGAGGGCGTAGGCCACGGCGACGTCCAGGAGCTTGCGCTCGCCCTGGGACAGTCCGGCCGCGACCATCCGTGCCCGCGGCGCCAGCCCGAATTGCTGGAGCACGCGCATCGCCTCGTCGGCGACCGCTCCGTCGCGGTCGGCCACCGACCACAGGTGCGCGGTCTTGCCCTGTCGCGCGAAGATGGTCAGCGCGACGTTGTCGGCCACGCTCAGCTGGTCGAAGAGGTTGACGAGCTGGAAGCTGCGCGCGATGCCCGCCTCGATCCGCTGGTGTACCGACTGGCGGGTGACGTCGCGACCGTCGAACACGATCTGCCCGGAGTCGGCCGCCACCAGACCGCTGATCAGGTTCACCAGCGTGGTCTTGCCGGCGCCGTTGGAGCCGATGAGGGCCAGCAGCTCGCCGCCCCGCACGGTGAAGTCGACGCCGTCCACCGCCCGGTGGGCGCCGAACAGCTTGGTGAGCCCCCGCGTCTCCAGCAGGTTCACGGGAGCGCGGGGCCTCGCAGCCGTCGCACCAGCGCGTCCGCCGTGCCGGCCAGCCCCTGCGGCATCGTGAGGACGAGCAGGACGAGGACGATGCCGAGGACGAGCTGCCAGTAGATCGTGAAGCCCACTGCGTACGTCTCGAGATAGTTGTAGGCGAGGGCGCCGAGGATGGGGCCCCAGAAGGTCTTGAAGCCGCCGAGGACGACGAAGAAAACGATCCGCCCGGAGAACTGCCAGTACAGGATGTCTGGTGTCGTGAGCCCGTTGAGCGGCACCCACAGCGTCCCCGCCAGGCCGGTGAACGCCCCCGACACGACGAAGGCGACCCAGCGGTAGCGGCGCACCTGCACGCCCACGAACTCGGCGCGCGTCTCGTTGTCGCGGATCGCCTGCAGCGCCTTGCCGAACGGCGAGTGGACGACGAGCCACATGACGGCCACGCTG
>JBKOZA010000406.1:0-2699 GCA_046725675.1 Candidatus Methylomirabilota bacterium | reverse complement strand
GGACCACCGCCCTCGCCCAGCCCAGCGCAGCGCGCCTGGACGGCCCCTGGCTCATCCGGGCTCGCCGACGCCGGCCATCATCAAGCCGAGCTGGCGCTCGCTGGCCGCCGACCGCGGGACGTCGCCGACGATGCGGCCGTCGTGCATCACGAGGATCCGATCGGCCAGCGCCAGGATCTCCTCCAGCTCGACCGAGACGACCAGCAATGCCGTTCCGGCGTCGCGCAGCTCGACCAGACGGCGGTGGATGAACTCGATCGCGCCGATGTCGACGCCGCGGGTTGGCTGCCCGACCAGCAGGAGGTCGGGGCGGCGGTCCAGCTCGCGGGCCAGCACGATCTTCTGCTGGTTGCCGCCCGAGAATGCCGACGTCGGCAGCACGCCGTCGCCGGGCCGGATGTCGTACTCGGCGGCCTGACGCGCCCAGCTCGCGGCGACGCCCGTGCGATGCAGGCGGATGGCGCCGTTGTACTTCCGGTCGCGGTGGTAGCCGAGGATGGCGCTCTCCCGGGCGGCGAACGGGATGACCAGCCCGGTGCGCTGGCGGTCCTCGGGCACATGGGACAGGCCCCGCCCCCGCCAGTGCCGCGGGGAGCGCGGCTCGGCGGCCGCCAGCTCGCGGCCCTTCCAGCGGATCTGACCCGACGTCACCGGCCGGATGCCGGCGAGCGCCTCCAGCAGCTCGGACTGGCCGTTCCCGGCGACACCGGCAACACCGACGATCTCGCCGCGTTTCACGGCGAAGCTCACGTTCTTGACCCGCCGCACGCCCCAGCCGTCCTCCACCACGAGGTCGGTCACCTCGAGCACCGGCGCGCCGGGTCGGGCCGGAGCCTTGTCCACGCGCAGCGCGACGGGCCGCCCCACCATCAGCTCGGCGAGGCGCTCCGGCGTCGTCTCGGCGGTGGGCAGCGTCGCGACGACTTGGCCCTGGCGCATGACGGTGACGACGTCGGTAGTCTCGCGAATCTCCCGGAGCTTGTGCGTGATGAGCAGGACGGTCTTGCCCTGGTGGCGGAGTGATTTCAGGATCTCGAAGAGGTGGTCGGCCTCCTGGGGCGTGAGGACGGCCGTCGGCTCGTCGAGGATCAGGACCTCGGCGCCGCGGTAGAGGGCCTTGAGTATCTCGACACGCTGACGCTGACCCACCCCGAGATCCGCCACGCGCGCGTCCGGATCGACCTCGAGGTGGTATTCGCGCCCCAGGCGCGCGAGCTCGGCGCGGGCCCGCGCCAGGCCGGCCCCGAGCCGGAACCCGCCCTCGACGCCGAGGACCACGTTGTCCAGGACCGTGAACGGCTCCACCAGCATGAAGTGCTGGTGCACCATCCCGATCCCCACCCCCAGCGCGTCCTGCGGGCTCCGGAACACCACCGGACGCCCTCGCACGAGGATCTCCCCCCGATCCGGCCGGTGATACCCGTACAGGATCCCCATGAGCGTCGACTTCCCCGCCCCGTTCTCCCCCACGACCCCATGAATAGTGCCGGCACGGACAGTGAGCGAAACATCGCGGTTCGCATGAACGGCCCCGAACCACTTGTCGATGCCCCGTAACTCGATCGCAATGGCTGCTGCCGCTGCGCTGTCGATGTCCCGCTCCGAGCGGCGGCTTTGCCGCCGCAATCCTCCTAGGGGGAGGCAGCGAGGAGCACGCCGTCAGGCGTGCGACGAGCGTCGGAAGGGGGACGAAGTCCCCCTCCGAGCTACTTATATTCCGTCACTCGAATCTTGCCGGCGATGATGTCCGCGCGCGCCTGCGTGAGGCGACGCTCCATCTCCGGAGTGATCAGGCTTCGGTTGTTCTGGTCGAGCGCATAGCCGACGCCGCCCTCGGCCACCCCGAGGTTCCGCACGCCGGGCTTCCAGGTGCCGTCCTTGGCGGTCTTGAAGGCCTCGTAGACGGCGAGATCGACGCGCTTGACCATCGAGGTCAGGATGGTGCCGGGGTGCAGGTGATTCTGGTTGGAGTCGACGCCGATGGCCAGACGGCCGCGGTCCTTGGCCGCCTGCAGCACACCGAGCCCCGTCCCTCCGGCCGCGGCGTAGACGACGTCGGCGCCGCGGTCGAACTGGCTGCGGGCCAGCTCGCCGCCCCGGGTGGGGTCGTTCCAGGCGGCCGGCGTCGTTCCCGTCATGTTCTGGAAGACCTCGACCTTGGGGTTGACATACTTCGCGCCCTCCTCGTAGCCGAGGGCGAACTTGCGGATGAGGGGAATGTCCATGCCGCCGACGAAGCCGACCTTGCCGGTCTTGGAGGCCATGGCGGCCGCCATGCCGACCAGGAACGAGCCTTCGTGCTCCTTGAAGACGATCGACTGGACGTTGGGCAGGTCCACGACCGCGTCCACGATCGCAAACTTGGTGGCGGGGAACTCCTTGGCGACCTTCTCGATGCCGCTGGCCTGGGAGAACCCGATGCCGACCACGATCTGCGAGCCGCGCCGGGCCATGTTGCGCAGAGCCTGCTCACGCTGCGCCTCGTTGGTGACCTCGAAGTCGCGATACGCGATCCCGGTCTCCTTCTTGAACCGCTCGGCGCCGGTGTAGGCGGCCTCGTTGAACGACTTGTCGAACTTGCCGCCCATGTCGAAGACGACCGCGGGGCTGAACTCCTGGGCGCCGGCGGTCCCGGCCAGCGCGGTCGCGACGAGGATGGTCACCGCGAGCTTCAATGAGCTGGTCATCTCTGAGCCCCC
>JBKOZA010000405.1:0-2187 GCA_046725675.1 Candidatus Methylomirabilota bacterium | reverse complement strand
TGCGCGCGGCCGTCTTGGGGCCACCCCAGATGTTCCAGCGGTCGGCGTGCTTGGCGACGATGCGCAGCGTGATCTTCTCGCCGCCGCCGCCGATCATGAGCTCGGGGTGCGGCGTCTGCACGGGCTTGGGATCGAGGGGGGCGTCCGCGAGCTGGTAGTAGCGCCCCTTGAAGTCGCTGCGCTTCTTCGTCCACAGCGAGCGCATGACCTCGCACGCCTCGTCCAGACGCTGGAGCCGCTCCTTCAGCGTGTAGAACGGGATGCCGGAGGCCTCGTGCTCGTTCTGCTGCCAGCCGGCGCCCAGGCCCAGCAGCAACCGGCCGCCCGAGATGATGTCGACCTGCGCGGCCATCTTGGCGACGACGGCCGGGTGGCGATAGGTGTTGCCGAGCACGATCGTGCCCACTCGCATCCGCGGCACCAGGGCGGCCAGCGCGCTCAGCGTGCTCCACGACTCGAGCATCGCGCCCTCGCGCTCCTTGGTGTTGGGCAGGAAGTGGTCGGTGACACACGCGATGTCCCAGCCCGACCGCTCGAGGTGCTGCCACAGCTCCAGCACGCCCGACCAGGTCTGCGCGCCCATGCTCGTGAACAGGCCGAAGCGCATCTCAGTCTCCCTTTCGCGACTCGCGAGCGCGGGACGGTCCGCCGCTCAGCGGGGCTCGCTGCATGCGAAGCTGGCGGCGGTGTCGACGCTGCCGCTGCCGCCGTGGCGGGCCACCTGCGGATAGGGGCACAGCGGCCGGGTCCGCACGATCTGGCCGTCCTCGACCCGCGCGGCCGTGAGGCTCTGAGGAACGACCCCCCGCTCCACCCAGTCGATGACGGCCGTCATCGCATCGAAGCGGTCGGGGCCGACGCCGCCCCGGCAGTGGAACATGCCCGGCACCATGAACAGGCGGAAGAACTCCCGCGTGGCCGGCCCGTTCGCGGCCAGCGCCTTCTCGTAGTAGTCCACGGCCATGTACGGCGTGAGCGCGGTGTCGGCCCAGCCGAAGTACATGAGCAGCTTGCCGCCCCGGCTGCGGAAGTTGGCGAGGTCGGGATCGGTCGCGTTCAGCAGCTTGCGGGCGTCGGCGAGGCGGGCGGGGTCCTTGTCGAAGTCGAACGTCTTGCCGTCGTAGCCGGAATCCGGCTTGCCGAATCCGACCGACTTCATGAACGACTCGGGGAACAAGAACTGCAACGGCCGGGTGCCGGCGGGCGCCACCAGCCAGCGGTCCCAGCCGCTCGCCGGCTGCGGTGGCCCCAGCGACGGCAGCCCGACCTTCTCGGCGCCGATCGGCTGACCCGGAAAGTACGGTCGGCCGTTGCTCACGACGCCGCCGTACATCTTCTTGAGCGCCGCCGCCTGGGCGGGCGTCACGCAGGTGGCGCCGTCGTAGCCGGCCGCGCACACCGGCAGGTCGCGCGGGGGGTCGAAATCGCACCGCCGCGGGTCGTCGATGATGCCATCCACCAGCCCGTCGGCGCCGTCGCACTTGGCGTAGACCGCGTCGGCGACGAGCTTGAGCTTGTCGAGCGTGATCGGGGCCTCGTCGAGCGCACGGGCGTGCCAGAGGCCCAGGACGAACGTGTCGACCAGGTTCAGCACCGGCGCGCCGGCCACGATGCCGTCGAAGTCCGCCGGGAAGCGCTGGGCCTCCATCAGGCCCTGCCGCCCGCCCGTCGAGCATCCGTCCCAGTAGGAGAACGTGACCGGCCGGTCGTAGTAGCGCGTGGCAACGGTCTTGGCCGTGACGGCGGTGAGGTGGACGGCGCGGAACGCGTAGTCGAGCAGCTTCTGGTAGCTGCGCTCGGCGAACGTCGCCAGCGGCTCCTGGGTGGCGTCGTGCCCCGTGTTGGTGGTGGCCGTCACGAACCCGTGGCGGAGGGCGGTCGCCCGCAGGGCGGCGCGCACGGGCGTCTCCGGCGACTCGCCGGCGAAGCCGCCGTTGCCGTTCATGTAGAACCGGCGGTTCCATACCGCCGGCAGGTTGACCTGGAACCGGATCTCCGGCGCCAGCAGGCCGTTGACGCGACAGTGCTCGGGCACCCCGTCGGCCGCCGGGACGACCTCGGCCGAGATGATCGAGACGTCGGGCTCGGTCAGGCCGCGCAGGTCGCGGCAGGCCATCTGCGGCTGGACGGTCGCGCGCGAGTAGCCGGCCACCGAGCGCGCGGCGTCCCCGAAGCTGAAGCCGTTCT
>JBKOZA010000404.1:0-1683 GCA_046725675.1 Candidatus Methylomirabilota bacterium | reverse complement strand
CCTTCAGCGGGTGACGGCGCGAAGCCGGCCGTCGACGGCGGGGGCGATCGTGCGCCGGGCGCTCACGGCCTGCAGCAGGACGTCGACGAGCAGCGGTGCGCTCATCTCGTCGACGATCACGCGGCCGCCGAGGAAGGCCGTGAGGCCGTCCTTGCCGTGGGCGATGTAGTCGACGACGGCGGCGGTGTAGCGCCGGTCGGGATCGACCGCGGTGCCGCCGACGTCCAGCGTCAGGATGCGCTGGCCGGCTGGGCGGGCCGGGTCGAAGCTCACGCGCAGGCCCGCGACCTGCAGGAAGCCGCCGCCCTGCCGCTCGCGCTGGTCCAGCCCCTGCTCGAGCACCTCGCGGAGCATCCGGCCGGTCAGCTCCAGCGTCATCACGACGTTGTTGAACGGCGTCAGCGCCGCGAGGTCGCGTCGCGTGAGCGGCCCCGGCGGGACGATGCGGTCGCCGCGGATGCCGCCGCCGTTGACCAGCGCCACGTCGCTCCCGGCGTGGGCCCGCATGACGTCCGCGACGAAGTTGCCCAGGTTCGTCTCCTGGTTTCGCAGCGGACCCCGCCGTCCTTCCAGCGCGACGGTCGTCGCGCCCACGGTCACGTCGAGCTCACGACCGAGCCGCTCGCCGTAGGCGCGGACCACCGCCTCCACCCGCGGGTCGGGCGGCACGCGCGCGCTCACTTCGTGGAACTTCCAGGAGCGCTCGCGCAGGCGGCCGTCGCCGCTGACCCACAGGTCGACCTGGACGAGGTAGCGGGCGTCAGAGCCGGCCTTGGTGATCAGCGTACGACCTTCCTCGGCGATCAGCGGCTCGTGCTCGTGGCCGCCGAGGATGACGTCCAGATCCACGTCGGGCGACGCCGCCAGGGCCCGGTCCGCGTGCATGTCCTGATGGGTGATGGCGACGAGCAGCTGTGCCCCCCGCGCCTTGAGCTGGGCGCTCGCCACGCGAGCGGCCCCGATGGCCTCGCGAATCTCCACCTCCGGCCCCGGGTTCGACGTCTTCAGGGTCTGCGGCGTCGTCAGCCCGAACAGGCCGATGCCAACGCCGCCGAGGGTGAGGAAAACGTCAGGCTCGGCGCCCCCGAATGGCCGGCCCGAGCGACGGTCGAGCACGTTGGCCGAGAGCCAGGTGAACTTGGACTCGCGCATGCGCTGGGTCAGCACGGCCGGGCCGAAGTCGAACTCGTGGTTGCCGAACGTGGCCAGGTCGAAGCCGACCGCGTTGAGCCCGGCGATCATCTGCTCGCCCTTGAGCACGGTGGAGGCCACTGACGGCGAGATGACGTCGCCCGCCAGCGCCAGCAGCGTGGTGGGATTCTCCCGGCGGATCCGCGCGACCAGCGTGGCCAGGCGCGCCAATCCCCCGCGGCGCCCCTCGTCCACCGGCTCCAGCGTGTAGACGTCGTTGACCTGCAGCAGCGTGATCCGGACCTCCGGGTCGGTCAGGCCTCCGAGCGGGCGCAAGGGTGACGCGCAGGCGACGAGCAGCAGCGCGACGACAGTGACCCGGACAAAGCGCGAGCGAATCATCGCGGGAGGCTGCGCAGGAACGCGGCGGTGCGCGCGGGAGCCTCACGCGCCGTCGTCACCTCGGCGCGGAGCCGACGGAGATCGTCCTCGGTGTCGACGTCGAACCAGGCCGGCAGGAGCCGCAGGCGCAGTCCCAGACTCCGCGCCCGG
>JBKOZA010000403.1:0-6593 GCA_046725675.1 Candidatus Methylomirabilota bacterium | reverse complement strand
CTTCCGGGCATGGCTGCCGCCTCGGGCGAGCGACAAGGCGCTCCTGCTCTTCCACCGGGGTCACGAGCACTCGGAGCGCTGGCAGGAGGTGGTGGAGCGGCTCGGTCTGGACGACGTCGCCGTGTTCGCCTGGGACGCCCGTGGCCACGGCCGCTCCCCGGGCGAGCGCGGCTCGGCGGAGAGCCTCGCCGTGCTGACCAAGGACGTGGACGCGTTCGTGCGGCACGTGGAGGCGCAGCACCGGATTCCCGTCGAGCACATGGTCGTCATGGCCCACAGCGTCGGCGCCGTCGTCGTGGCCGCCTGGGTCCACGACTTCGCCCCACCCATCCGGGGGCTCGTCCTCGCCACGCCTGCCTTCCGCGTGCGGCTCTACGTGCCACTCGCCGTGCCGCTCTTGCGGCTGCGCCAGAAACTCTTCGGACCCGGCCACGTGAAGAGCTACGTGAAGGCCCGGATGCTCACCCACGATCCCGTCGAGGCCGAGCGATACGCCCGGGACGAGCGAATCTTCCGGCAGATCGCCGTCAACGTCCTCCTCGACCTGCACGACACGTCGACCCGCCTGCTGCAGGACGCCGCCGCGATCGACGTCCCCACCCTGATGCTCGTGGCCGGCGCCGACTGGGTCGTGGATCGCGCCGCCCAGCGCCGTTTCTTCGACGGCCTCTCGTCGGCGATCAAGGAGATCCACACCTATCCCGGGTTCTTCCATGCGATCTTCCACGAGCGCGACCGGCAGCGCCCGATCGACGACGCCCGCCGCTTCATCCGCGCACGGTTCGACACCGTCGTCCGCCGCCGCTCGCTGCTCGATGCGGACCGCAGCGGGCCGTCGCAGGCCGAGTACGACCGGCTGCAGGCTCCCGGCGGCGGCCCTCAGTTCGCGATCGCGCGGGGATTTCTCAAGAGCGTCGGCCGGCTCAGTAGCGCCGTGCAGCTCGGGTGGCGCGCAGGCTTCGACTCCGGGGTGATGCTCGATTACGTCTACGAGAACCGCCCGCGGGGGGTGACGCCGCTCGGGCGGCTCATCGACCGAGCCTACCTCGGTAGTATCGGCTGGCGCGGCATCCGCCTGCGCCGGGCTCACCTCGAGCAGGCGCTGCGAACCGTGATCGAGCGCCTGCACGCCGAGGGCCGCCCGGTCCACCTGGTCGACATCGCCTCGGGGCCGGGGCGGTACCTGCTGGAGACGATCCGCTCGCTCGCCGCCATCCCGATGACGGCCCTGCTGCGCGACTACAAGCCCGAGAACATCGAGGCCGGCCGCCGTCTCGCCGCCGAGCGGGGCCTCGCCAACGTCTCCTACGAGCAAGGCGACGCGTTCGACCGCGCGGCGCTCGCCAAGCTCCGCCCCCGCCCGTCGGTGGCGGTCGTCTCCGGGCTCTTCGAGCTGTTTCCCGACAACGGCCCGGTACAGGAGTCGCTGCGCGGCCTGGCCGATGCCGTCGTGCCGGACGGCTACCTGATCTACACCAACCAGCCGTATCACCCGCAGCTCGAGTTCATCGCCCGTGTCCTCACCAACCGCGAGGGCCGTCCCTGGGTCATGCGACGACGCTCGCAGGCCGAGATGGACGAGCTGGTCCGCGCGGCGGGATTTACCAAGCTCGCGATGGAGATCGACCCCTGGGGGATCTTCACCGTCTCGACGGCCCGCCGGCTGCCCGCGTGATCGGAGCGGCCGCCCGGACATCGGCCGGGCTCTCGCTCCTCTTTCTGGCCGTCTACGGAAGCTGCAACTGGATCACGGCGCAGCGGTCAGACGTGGGGACGTGGTACTTCGAGTGGGAGCGCCTCATCCCGTTCGTCCCGCTCATGATCCTGCCCTACATGTCGATCGACCTCTTCTTTGTCGGGGGACCGTTCCTGTGCCGCGACCGCGCCGAGCTGCGCACGCTGCGCTCCCGGATCGTGCTGGCGATCCTCGTGGCCGGCGCCGGCTTCCTCCTGCTTCCCCTGCGCTTCGCCTTCGAGCGCCCGGTCACCACCGGGTGGCTCGGCGCGCTCTTCGACGGCTTCCGCACGCTCGACCAGCCCCACAACCTCGTTCCCTCGCTGCACATCGCGCTGCGCTCGATCCTCGTCGATCTGTACGCCCGCCACACCGCCGGGCTCCTGCGCGCGGGCATGCACGTCTGGTTCAGCCTGATCGGATTTTCGACCGTCCTGACCTATCAGCATCACATCGTCGACGTCGTGGCCGGGTTCGCGCTGGCCGCCGTCTGCTTCTGGGCCATCCGCGAATCGTCCTCGAAGCTGCCGGTGACCCCCAACCCGCGCGTGGCGACGCTGTATCTGGGCGGCGCGGTGGTCGCTGGTGGGCTCGCGGCGACGGCGTGGCCGTGGACGGCCGTGCTCTTGTGGCCGGCCGTCTCGCTCGCCGTCGTCGGCGTGGCCTATCTGGGCGTCGGGCCCGAGATTTTCCGCAAGGCCCACGGGCGGCTGCCGCTCTCGACCTGGCTGGTCCTCGGGCCTTGCCTCCTCGGCCAGTTCGCGTCGCTGCAGTACTACCGGCGGCAGTGCCGCCCCTGGGACGAGGCGGCGCCGGGCGTGCTGATCGGCCGCCGCCTCAGCGGCACCGAGGCGCGGCTGGCCGTCGGCGCCGGCGTCACCGCAGTGCTCGACCTGACCGCGGAGTTCTCGGAGGCGGCGCCGTTCTTGCGGCTGGCTTATTGCAACGTGCCGATCCTCGACCTGACGGCGCCGACGTCGGAACAGCTCGCAGCGGCGACGGCGTTCATCGCCGAGCACGCTCGGACCGGCGTGGTGTACGTCCACTGCAAGATCGGTTACTCGCGCAGCGCCGCCGTGGTGGGCGCTCACCTGCTCGCCACCGGCCAGGTTGCGACGGTCGCCGACGCCGAGGCTCGGCTGCGGCGGGCGCGCCCGTCGATCGTGATCCGGCCGGAGGCCATGGCGGCCCTCCGCCGCTTCGCCCTCGCCGAACGATGATCACCGCACTCATCGTCACCACCGCCCGGCTGCTCGCCGGCGCCCAGGCGTGCTGGGTTGGCTGCGAACCGAGCCTCCGGCAGCGGATCTATTTCGCTAACCACACGAGCCATCTCGACTTCGTGGTGCTGTGGTCCGCACTGCCGCCGGCCCTGCGGGCCTTGACCCGGCCGGTGGCCGGGCGTGATTACTGGGAGCCGAACGCCCTTCGGCGATACCTGGCCGCGCGCGTGTTCCAGGCGGTGCTGGTCGATCGCGGCGACGCGGCGTCGCCGCCCGCGGCGAATCACGCGACCCGGGTCGAAGCGGCGCAGCGGACGATCGAGCGCGTGGCGCAGGCGCTGGGCACGCGCCACTCGCTGATCGTCTTCCCCGAGGGCACCCGCGGCAGTGGCGCCGAGGTGGCACCGTTCAAGAGCGGGTTATACCACCTCGCGCAGCTCAGACCGGACGTGGAACTGGTCCCCAGCTATCTCGAGAACCTCAACCGGATCCTGCCCAAGGGCGAGATCCTCCCGGTGCCCATGATCGGCTCGGTCACCTTCGGGACCCCGCTACCGGTGAAGCCGGGCGAGGCGTGTGCGGCCTTCCTCGCGCGAGCGCGCGCCGCGCTGCTCGACCTGCGGCCGTCGTGACCGTCGTCCTCGACCGGCAGCTCGTGTGGTTCTTCGCCGGTGTGCTGGCGTTCCTCACGCTGGCGACCGTCGTGGGCCGGGTCCTGGCGCGGACCGCCGGTGAGTCACGTCGGGCGACGATTCTCAACCTGAACGCGCGCATCGGCGCGTGGTGGGTGATGGTGGGGGTCTTCGCCGGGGCGATCCTGGGCGGCGGGCTCGGGGCGCTCGTCCTCTTCGCGGTGATCTCCTTCCTGGCGCTGCGTGAGTTCATCACCCTGACGCCCACGCGCCGCGGGGATCACCGGACGCTTTTCTACGGCTTCTTCGCCGCCATCCCGTTGCAGTACTACCTGCTGTGGATCGAGTGGTACGGCCTGTTCAGCATCCTCATCCCCACCTACGCGTTCCTGTTCGTGCCGACGCGCAGCGTGCTCAGCGGCGACACCGATCGCTTCCTGGAGCGGATCGCGACGATCCAGTGGGGGCTGATGGTGTGCGTGTACTGCATCAGCCACGCTCCCGCCCTGCTCATCCTCGACATCCCCGGGTACGCGGGCGAGAATGCCAAGCTGCTGCTCTATCTGCTCCTCGTCGTCCAGATGAGCGACGTGCTCCAGTACGTCTGGGGCAAGCTCGCCGGCCGCCACCCGATCGCGCCCACCGTCAGCCCCAGCAAGACCATCGAGGGCTTCGTCGGTGGCGTGGCCAGCGCGGTCCTGCTCGGCACCGCCCTGTGGCCCATGACGCCGTTCGGTCCCTGGCAGGCGGCCGGCATGTCGCTGGTCATCACGCTTCTGGGCTTCGCGGGCGGCCTGACGATGTCCGCCATCAAGCGCGACCGAGGGGTGAAGGACTTCGGCACGATCGTCGCCGGCCACGGAGGGATCCTCGACCGCATCGACTCCATCTGCTTCGCGGCGCCGATCTTCTTCCACCTCACCCGCTACTTCTTCACGTTATAGGCCTCAGCCGGGGGGAAGACCACGCCCAGCCGCGCCCGACACTCGCTGGGGACGCCAGGACTGGCCGCGGTGCGCCGCTACGTCGTCGGGGCGAGCGAACAGCTTGATCAGCAGGGCGCCGGCCACGAAGCCGCCGATGTGCGCCCAGAACGCCACGCCGCCCTGTTGCTCGGCGAAGAGCCCGGTGAGCCCTCCCAGCGTCTGGAGGGCGATCCAGTACAGGAGCATCGTCCACGCCGGCAGCGCGATCGACGTCAGGAAGAAGCCGATCGGCACCAGCGTGTAGACCCGGACGCGGGGATAGAGGATCAGGTAGGCGCCCATGACGCCGCTGATCGCCCCCGAAGCGCCGACCATCGGAATCGCGGAGGCGGGGCTGAGGAAGACCTGAAGCAACGCGGCGGCGACCCCGCACAGCAGGTAGTAGACGGCGAAACGGGCGTGCCCCATGGAGTCCTCGATGTTGTTGCCGAAGATCCACAGGAACCACATGTTGCCGAGCAGGTGCATCCACGAGCCGTGCAGGAACATCGAGGTGAAGACGTTGCCGACCTGCCGGCCGGGATCGGTGAGGCATACCAGGCCCTCGCCGATCGGGAACCGTGTGCCGGGTGGCAGGCGCCCGGTCAGCTCGCCCGGGATCAGTCCGAGCTCGCACACCGAGCGGGCCAGGGACAGACCGCTGCCGGCGCCCTGGATGGCGAGCCAGACCAGGACGTTGAGCCCGATGATGGCGATGGTGACGACCGCGGTCCGCTGAGTCGCGTTCTCGTCGTGGTAGGGCAGCATGCCGTCTCCCCCGGGCCTGCCCGGTATCGTACCGCGACGACCAGGCGCCGTCAGGACCCCGGGCGGACCGTCGTTCGGACCTCGACGGCGTCGCCGAGCTTGTAGCGACTGCTCTCGGTGGTGATCACCTGGATCGGTCCGCTCGGCGACTCGACCACGAGCACGCCGCCGGGATTGATGCCCGTGATGCGACCGTTGACGACGGCGTGATCACCGGCCTCGCTGCTCGGCGAGGCCGCCGCGCCGCCAACCGGCGCCGGCGTCGGGGCGGTGGGAGCGGTCGCGGGGACGAGGTCGACCGGCTGCACGCTCGCGCGCAGCGTGACCGCCTGGCCCACCTTGAAGCGGCGATCGGCGCCGGGCGCGACCCAGACGTTGACCGGTCCCCGCTCGGAGTTGACCGCGAGACGGCCGACGGGATCGACCGCCGTGACGACGCCCTTCAGCTCGACGATCTCGGCCTGGCCCTTCGGCACGGCCGTCACCGGTCCCGATGTCCCCGTGGTGATCACCACGTCGGCCGGCGGCGCGAGCGTTCCGGTGATCCGCGCGGGGTAGTGCAGCTGCAGCGTGCGCATCTGATCGGGCGTGGTCTTGACGCGTACGGCCTGGCCGTTCTGGAATAGCGTGACCGTCGACGCGCTCTCGTCCCAGGTCCAGACCTCGCCGGCGAAGGTCTCGGTGCCCGCGGTCGGGCGCGAGCTGGCCGCGCAGCCACCGAGCAGGGCGGCGAGCACAACGGCTGTCACAATCTTCATGGCCCACCTCCGTAAGATTTGCGTCCCTTCAAGGCCGATGCCAGCACGACGCCCGGCGCCCGGGCACGCCCTGAGGCTACTATACGGACCGGGAATGCGCACCGTGAACGATATGGACGCCCGAGCGCCGATGTCCGCGGCGCCCTTCGTGTGGCGGGCCGACGGCCGCCCCGACTGGCGCGTCATGTGGGAGAGCTTCTGTGATCTGGCCCTGCATGGCGGCCCGCCCCACCGGGGCCCGGAGCAGGCCCTGCGGGCGCCCGACGCGTTCGCCGAAGCGCCCGACCCCGACGTGATCGCGGAGATCCGGCGGGGCATCTGGGAGACGACCGGGCTGATCGCCGAGATGAGGGCACCCGGCTGGATCGCGATCACCTGCGCGTCACCGGCGATGGCGAAGTGGCTCGCCGATGCGATTGTCCTCGAAAACGTGGCGGCGCGCGCCGACGAGGATCGGTTGCTGCTCCCCGCCGGTCCCGGCTACCGACTCGAGAACGAGGTGAAGAGCATCA
>JBKOZA010000402.1:0-2774 GCA_046725675.1 Candidatus Methylomirabilota bacterium | reverse complement strand
GGCGTCGCCAGGATGAGGTGACGGACGGCCGCGTGCATCAACCGCACTTTCTGGACGACGCGGATGCCCGAGCCGCCCGGCGCGAGCCCGCCCTCGGCCATGACCGCCAGCACCATCATGGCGGTCTCGAAAATGCGCCGCCGCGCGTGCTCGGCGAGCCGCTGCGTGGCCCCCAACACGGCCGCCACGTCGCGCAGCACGTAACACTCGGGCAGGCTCGCGCAGGCGAGGACGCCGAAAGAGGTGAGACCGTAGCGCAGGAACACGCGCTCCCCCGCGCGGATGAGGCCGCGGTCGGCCCACGAGGGCAGCGGCCCGCTGAGGCGCAGGTACTCGGCCAGCTGGGGCGGCCACGGGCCGGCCGGGATGTCGTCATTGCGCACGAGCCGGGTCAGCAGCTCGTTCACCGCGGCGACCTCGCCCTTGTCGAACACGGCCCGGACCGTCGAATCGGCGAGCGGGTCGCCCGCCCGCCGCATCCGATCGAGCAGGTCCCCGGTCCACCGGTCGTCCGCCATGACGCTGTCCTCTGCCGCCGAGGCTAGTGGTCCGCTCCGCCATGGTCAAGCACCCCGATCGCCAAGACCCGCGGACCGCCGTATGATCGGGCGAGAGGAGCGACCAGCGATGAAATTCGGGATCCACATCGGCCACATGGGCGGACCGCTGGACGAGATGCGAAAGCTGTGGAAGTTCGCCGACGCCAACGGCTTCGACTGGTTCTCCGTCTCCGACCACTTCCAGGAGTCGCCACCGCGGGGCGGCGACATGGACTGCTACGAGGCCATCGCGACGCTGACGGCGGCGGCAATGGACACCAAGCAGGTCCGGCTGGGCAGCGGCGTGTACTGCGTGGCCTATCGCAATCCAGGGCTGCTCGCCAAGTCGCTGACGACCATCGACCATCTGTCGAACGGACGTGTCGACTGCGGGCTCGGCGCCGGCTGGCACGACGTCGAGGCCAAGGCGTTCGGGATCCCGTTCCCCACGATCGGCCCCCGCGAGGACATGCTGGAGGAGTACGCGCAGATCATGCGCCTGCTCCTCGATCCCGAGCAGAAGCGCGCGAGCTTCCAGGGCAAGCACTTCCAGATCGCCAACGCGCCGAACTACCCCAAGCCCCTGCAGCCGCGCATCCCCATCTGGATCGGCGGGCGCGGCGAGAAGCGCACGCTGCGGGCGGCCGCCAAGTACGCCGACGGCTGGAACGGCGCCTACATCGGACCCGAGGACTGGCAGCACAAGAGCCAGGTGCTCGATCGGTGGTGCGAGACGGAGCGGCGCGATCCCAAAACGATCATGCGCACGGTGAATCTCGGCTTCTACCTGGGCGTCGACGCCAAGGGGGCGGCGCGCGCCGAGGAGGTCTTCCGCAGCCACTTCGGGACCGGGGATCGCGCCGACCGCACCGGCTACCTGAGGGGGACGGTGCGGGACGCCCAGAAGATGGTGGATGCGTTCCGCGCGCTCGGCTGCACGCGTCTCAGCATCGCGTTCCGCAATGGACCGTACGACTGGGAGGCCCTGGAGGCCTTCGCCGCCGAGATCGTGCGCAAGGGTTGAGGGGAGAGCTCATGCTGAATCCAGGCGACAAGGCGCCCGATTTCACGGGCCGCGACCACAACGGCAACACGGTGAAGCTGTCGGACTTCAAGGGGAAGACGGTCGTGCTGTGGTTCTACCCGAAGGCCGACACCCCGGGTTGAACCGCCGAAGGTTGCGGGTTCCGCGACCTCAAGGCCCAGTACGACGCCAAGAACGCCGTCATCCTCGGCGCCTCCTTCGACAGCCAGGCCGACAACAAGAAGTTCGCCGAGAAGTTCAACTTCAACTTCCCGCTGCTCTCCGACACCGACCGCACCATCGGCACCGCCTACGGCGCCAACGCCGACCCGACCAAGGGGGCGGCGCGAGTGGGCGTGATCATCGACAAGGACGGCAGGATCAAGGAGTGGCACGCACGCGTCGACGCACGGGCCTGGCCGGCCGAGGTTGTGAAGACCCTGTAGCCGGATCCTGCGGCGCACCGAGGTGCCCGATGGAGGAAGCATGAAGCGTGTCGTGATCGCCCTGCTGTTGCTCGTCGTCTTCGCCGGCGACGCCGCGGCTCAAGCGCGCCCGGCTTCGCCGACCAAACCCGAAGGGGAGATGCGCTGGGCGCTGTACGTGAGCCTGGTCCCGAGCTGGTTCGACCCGGGCGAGATCACGGGGGGCTTTCTCACGCCGTTCTGGGTGCTGTACGCGCTGCACGACGCGCTCGTGAAGCCCCTGCCCGGCAACCTGATGGCGCCGAGCCTGGCCGAGTCGTGGACGGTGAGCGCCGACCAGAAGACCTACGAGTTCAAGCTGCGCGAGGGGCTGAAGTTCCACAATGGCGATCCGTTCACCGCCGAGGACGTCAAGTTCAGCTTCCAGCGCTCCAAGGTCGGCAAGGTGCTCAAGGACCGTGTGCGCGACGTCGAGCTCGTCAGTCCCTCGCGCGTGCGCTTCCATCTGCACGAGCCGTTTCCCGACTTCATGGCCTTCTACGGCACCCTGGCCACCGGGGCCGGCTGGATCGTGCCCAGGAAATATGTCGAGAAGGTCGGTGATGACGGGTTCAAGAAGCAGCCGATCGGTCTCGGCCCCTATAAGTTCGTCAGCCACACCCCCGGGATCGAGCTGGTCATGGAGGCCTTCGAGGGTTACTGGCGGAAGGTCCCGGCCGTGAAGCGACTGGTGTTCAAGAGCGTCCCCGAGCCGACCACGCGCGCGGCCATGTTGAAGAACGGCGA
>JBKOZA010000401.1:0-7939 GCA_046725675.1 Candidatus Methylomirabilota bacterium | reverse complement strand
TCGGGCATCGCCACCAAGGCGGCGCGCTGCAAGAAGGCGGCGGGCGAGCGCCAGGTCATCTCGTTCGGCGCGCGGCGCATGCACCCGGTGCTGGCGCCGATGATCGAGCGCAACGCGTTCATCGGCGGCTGCGACGGCGTGGCGGTGACGAAGGCGGCCGAGCTGATCGACGCCGACCCCATGGGCACCATCCCGCACGCCCTCGTCCTCATGGTCGGCGACACCGTCGAGGCCTTGAAGGCCTTCCACGAGGTGATCGAGCCGAAGGTGCGCCGGGTGGCGCTGATCGACACGCTGCAGGACGAGAAGTTCGAGGCGATCCGGGTGGCGGAGGCGCTCGGCAAGGACCTCTTCGCGGTGCGTCTGGACACGCCGTCGTCGCGGCGCGGCGACCTCTACCGCATCGTCGAGGAGGTGCGCTGGGAGCTGAACCTCCGCGGCTTCGAGCACGTCAGGATCGTCGCCTCCGGCGGCATCGACGAGTACGAGATCCTGCGCCTCAACCCGGTGGTCGACTCCTACGGCGTCGGCACCTCCATCGCCAACGCGCCGGTCCTCAACTTCGCGCTCGACATCATGGAGATCGAGGGGCGGCCGATGGCCAAGCGTGGCAAGTGGTCCGGCGCCAAGGACGTGCTGCGACGCCGGGGCACGCTGCAGACGGTGGTCCTGTCGGCCGGCTCGCCGCCGCCCCCCGACGGCCCCTGGGACGCGCTGCTCAAGCCGCTGGTGACGCAGGGGCGGCTGGCGCGTGACCTGCCGCCACCCCGGACGATCCGCGAGTTCGTCCTCGACCAGCTGGCCGGCGTGCCGCTGGAGACGATCCGGCGGCAGGGGCTGCGCCGCGACTTCTGAGCGGCGGCCGATGTCCACGATCCTCGAGCGCATCGTCGCCGACAAGCGCAACGAGGTGACCGCCCGCCAGCGCACGACCCCGCGCGCCGAGCTGGAGCGACGCTGCGCGGGGCTGCCTCCCACCCGCGACTTCGAGGGCGCCTTGCGTCCGGCCGGGGCGCCCGTCGCGCTCGTCGCCGAGGTCAAGAAGGCCTCGCCCTCGCGCGGGGTGCTGGCCGCCGATCTCGATCCGGTCACCCTGGCCGAGGCCTATGACCGCCACGGCGTGCACGCCATCTCCGTGCTCACCGACGAGAAATACTTCAAGGGCCACCTCGACCTGCTCGGCGCCATCCGCGCGCGCGTGCGGGTGCCGCTGCTCCGCAAGGACTTCACGATCGACGAGTGGCAGCTGTGGGAGTCCCGCGCGGCCGGCGCCGACGCCGTCCTGCTGATCGTGTCCATCCTCGAGGGCGGGCTGCTCGGCGATCTGCTGGCCGCCGCCAAGGGCCTCGGCCTGGCCGCCCTGGTGGAGTGTCACACCGCGGCCGAGCTCGATCGGGCGCTCGGCGCCGGCTGCCGCGTCCTCGGCATCAACAACCGCGACCTGGCGACGTTCGAGACGCGCCTGGAGACCACGCTGGACCTGTTGCCGCTCGTCCCGCCCGGTCCCATCGTCGTCAGCGAGAGCGGCTTCTTCACCGGCGCCCAGGTCCGCCGGGTGGTGGACGCCGGCGCCGGGGCCGTGCTGGTCGGCGAGGGTCTCGTCCGCGCCACCGACGTCGCCGCCAAGATCCGGGAGCTCACCCTGCGGTCATGACCCGCGTGAAGGTCTGCGGGATCACCAACCTGGAGGACGCCCGCCTGGCCATCGACGCCGGCGCCGACGCGCTCGGCTTCATCTTCGTCGAGAACACGCCGCGCTTCGTCACGCCCGAGCAGGTGGCGCCGATCGTGCGCTGGCTGCCGCCGTTCGTCACGACGGTCGGCATCTTCTGGGACCATCCGACCGGTCACGTCAAGGCGGTGACCGAGGCCTGCCGGCTGCGCGCCCTGCAGTTCCACGGCGACGAGAAGCCCGAGGACCTGACCGGCTACGCGCTGCCGGTGATCAAGACGATCAAGCTGCCGCCGGTCTCGACCGTGGAGGGGCTGCCCGAGTACCGCGTCGGCGGCTTCTGGGAGGCGCTGAAGTATCGCAACGTCGCCGCCGCCCTGCTGCTGGACACGGCCGCGCGATGGAGCGAGGGCGAGGCACGCGAGCCGATCCAGTGGAAGCGCATCGCGATGCTCGGCGGCCGGCACGACCCCCGCGTGAACATCATTCTCTCCGGTGGGCTCACGCCCGACAACGTCGGAGAGGCGATCTCGATCGTCAAGCCGTACGCGGTCGACGTCGATTCGGGGGTGGAGGCGCGACCCGGCAAGAAGGATCCCGACAAGGTCCGGCGCTTCCTGCGATGCGTGCGGGAGGCCGGGTGAAGACGCTGCCCGACGCCCGCGGCCGCTTCGGCCGCTTCGGCGGCCGCTTCGTGCCCGAGGTGCTGATGGCGCCGCTCATCGAGCTGGAGAAGGCGTACGCGGCGGCCCGGCGCGACCGCAAGTTCCAGGCCCGCCTGAAGACCCTGCTGGCCGACTACGCGGGCCGGCCCACGCCGCTCTACTTCGCCGAGCGGCTGAGCGAGCACGCCGGCGGCGCCCGCATCTGGCTCAAGCGCGAGGATCTGTGTCACACGGGCGCCCACAAGATCAACAACGTGCTAGGCCAGGCGCTGCTGGCCCAGCGCATGGGCAAGCGGCGCGTCATCGCCGAGACCGGCGCCGGCCAGCACGGGGTGGCCAGCGCCACGGCCGCCGCGCTGCTCGGCCTGGAGTGCGAGGTCTACATGGGGGCCGAGGACGTCGAGCGGCAGGCGCTCAACGTCTTCCGCATGAAGCTGCTGGGGGCCCGCGTGATTCCCGTCGAGGCCGGGAGCCGCACGCTCAAGGATGCCATCAACGAGGCGTTGCGCGACTGGGTCACCAACGTGCGCTCCACCTACTATTTGCTGGGATCCGCGCTCGGGCCGCACCCGTATCCGATGATGGTGCGCGACTTCCATGCCGTCATCGGCCAGGAGGCGCTGCGCCAGGCCCGCCGCGCGCTCGGCCGGCTGCCCGACGTCGTGATGGCCTGCGTGGGCGGCGGCTCCAACGCGATCGGCCTGTTCCATCCGTTCATCGGGGACCGGCGGGTGCGCATCGTCGGGGTGGAGCCGGGCGGGGCGGGGATCGCCACCGGCAAGCACGGCGCCTCCATGACGGCCGGCCACGTCGGCGTGCTCCACGGCTGCATGAGCTACCTGTTGCAGAACGACGACGGCCAGATCGCGGTCGCGCACTCGATCTCGGCGGGACTCGACTATCCGGGCGTCGGCCCCGAGCACGCCTACTACCGCGACGCCGGGCGCTTCGAGTTCGTGTCGATCACCGACGAGGAGGCGCTGGAGGGCTTCCAGGCGCTCACGCGGCTGGAGGGCATCATGCCGGCGCTCGAATCGGCTCACGCCGTCGCCCACGCCATGCGACTGGCCAAGACGCTGCCGCGGAGCAAGGCCATCGTGGTCGGTCTCTCCGGCCGCGGCGACAAGGACGTCCACGTGGTGGCCGGGGCCCTCGGCTGGGAGCTCGCGTGAGCCGGCTCGACGCGACGTTCGCGCGGCTGCGGGCGAACGGCGAGCGGGCGCTGGTCGCCTACCTCATGGCCGGCGATCCGTCGCTGGCCGAGACCGAGCGGCTGGTGGTCGAGGCCGAGCGGCGCGGCGCCGACGTGGTGGAGCTCGGCGTGCCGTTTTCCGACCCGCTCGCCGACGGGCCGGTCATCCAGCGGGCCGGCGTGCGGGCGCTGGCGACGGGCACGACGCTCTCGCGCGTGCTGGAGATGGTCGCCACGCTCCGCGGCCGGGTGCGCGTGCCTCTCGTGCTGATGGCCTACTACAACCCCGTCCTGGCCTTCGGCCTCAAGGCCTTCGCGCGCACGGCCGCCGACGCCGGCGCCGACGGCGTGATCGTGCCCGACCTGCCCCACGAGGAGAGCGGGCCGCTCCGCGCCGAGGCCGAGCCGGCCGGCCTCGACCTGATCCACCTGGTGGCGCCGACCTCGCCCCCGGCCCGGGTGAAGGTGATCGCCCGCCTGAGCCGTGGATTCATCTACGTCGTGTCCCTCACCGGCGTGACGGGCGAGCGCCGTGAGCTGCCGAAGGACCTCGACGCGCAGCTCCGCACGCTGCGCCTGGTCACCACCAAGCCCGTCTGCGTCGGCTTCGGCGTCTCCACGCCCGAGCAGGTCGCCGCCGTGGGCCGCGTCGCCGACGGCGTCGTCGTCGGCTCCGCCATCGTGCGCACCATCGAGCACCACACGGGCACCGCCGCCCTCCTGACCGAGTTCGGCGCCCTGATAGAATCCCTGAAAAAACCCCTCCGAGTGAGACCATGACCTCGACGACGCTGATGAGAATGAAGACCCCGCCGTTGATGAAGGGCCCGCTGCTTGGAAGCGACCGACCTGGTGGCTACCACGAACCCTCGAGATCCGCCGCTCCGAGCGCTGGCTTTGCCGGCGGAAGCTCTGGGGGGAGGTTCGGAAGGGGGGCGTAGCCCCCCTCCGAGTGATATGGCCTGGTTCAAGCGCTCGCCGCAGGAGACCCAGGGGACGCCCAAGAAGGTCGTCATCGCGGAGGGTCTCTGGATCAAGTGCGAGTCGTGCAAGGAGATCATGTACCGCGCCGAGGTGGACCGGGCCGGGCGCGTGTGCCCCAAGTGCCACTACCCCTTCCGCATCTCCTCGCGCGAGCGCATCGCGCTGCTGACCGACAGCGGTAGCTTCGAGGAGTACCAGTCGGCGCTGGCCAGCGTCGACCCGCTCGGCTTCAAGGACACCAAGCGCTATCGCGACCGGCTCCGTGCGGCCAAGCAGAAGACCGCCATGGAGGAGGCCGTCGTCACCGGGCTGGCCCGCGTCGGCGGGTACCCGGTGATGCTGTGCGCCTTCGAGTTCGCCTTCCTGGGCGGCAGCATGGGCTCGGTCGTCGGCGAGAAGCTCACCCGATCGATCGAGACGGCCATCGACAAGCACGTGCCGGTGATCATCGTGTCCGCCTCCGGCGGCGCCCGCATGCAGGAGGGCATCCTCTCCCTGATGCAGATGGCCAAGACCTCCGCGGCGCTGCACCGTCTGACCGTGGCCGGCCTGCCCTACCTGTCGGTGCTCACCGATCCGACCACCGGCGGCGTCACCGCCAGCTTCGCGATGCTCGGCGACGTCATCCTCGCCGAGCCGCGCGCGCTCATCGGGTTCGCCGGCCCTCGCGTGATCGCCGAGACGATCCGCCAGCCGCTGCCCGAGGGATTCCAGCGCTCCGAGTTCCTCCTCGAGCACGGCCAGCTCGACCTCATCGTCGAGCGCCGCGAGCTCAAGGACACCCTCAAGAAGCTCCTCGCCTTCTTCGCGGACCAGCCAACGCCGCCGGCATGACGTACGCCGAGGCGGTCGCTCGCCTCCTCGCCCTGCGCGGCGGCGAGTACGCCGGAATGCGCCCCGGTCTCGAGCGCATCGAGGCCCTGCTGGACGCCCTCGGCCGGCCCGAGCGCGGCTACACGCTGGCCCAGATCGGCGGCACCAACGGCAAGGGCTCGATCTCGTCGATGCTGGCCGCCATCCTGAAGGCCGACGGTCGCCGGGTGGGCCTGTACACCTCGCCACACCTGGTCTCGTTCCGGGAGCGCATCCGCGTCGACGGCGAGGCGATCCCCGAGGACGCGGTGGTGGACGGGGTCGAGGCGCTGGGCACGCTGATCGCCCGCGTCGACGCCACCGTGTTCGAGGCCACGACGGCGCTGGGCCTCGACCACTTCGCCCGCGAGGGGATCGACGTCGCCGTCCTCGAGGTCGGGCTGGGCGGGCGCGTGGACTCCACGACCGTTGGCCGCCCGGCCGTGGCCGTCCTGGGCCCCATCGACTTCGACCATTGCGAGTTCCTGGGCGACACCCTCACGGCGATCGCCACCGAGAAGGCGGCGATCTTCCGCTCCGGTACCGCGGTGTCTGCCGCCCAGCCGCCCGAGGCCGCCGCGGTGATCCTCGCGCAGGCGGACCGCGCCGGGGTTCCCTTGCTGCTGGAGGGCCGCGACGTGAGCGCCACCGTGCGCGCGCGCAGCCTCGACGGGCAGCGCATCGACTGCGTGGGTCCCGGCTGGCGCCTCGACGATCTGGCCCTGGGCCTGCTCGGCGCCTATCAGCCCGGCAACGCCCTGATGGCGGTAACCGCCGCGCGCGTGCTCGGGGCGAGCGAACGCGCCATCCGGACCGGTCTGGCACTGGCGCGCTGGCCGGGCCGCTTCGAGGTGCGCCGCCGGCCGGGCGGCTGGCTCGTGCTGGACGGCGCTCACAATCCGGCCGGCGCCCGCGCGCTGGCCGCCTCGCTGGAGGTCTACTTCGGCGACACCCCGATGACGCTGATCTTCGGCGTCTTGCGCGACAAGGACGCTGCTGGCATTCTGCAGCCACTGCTCGGTCGGGCTCGGCGCGTGATCCTCACCGCGTCGGCGAGCCCGCGCGCCGCCGTGCCCGCGGACCTTCGCGCGCTCGTCCCGTCCTCGCGGCCGGCCACCGTCGCGCCCTCGATCGGCGAGGCGCTGGCGCTCGCGGAGGGGCCGCCCGCCGACCGTCTGGTATGCGTGGCCGGCTCGCTGGCCCTCGTGGGCGCCGTGCTGGCGAATCTCGACGGGACCGATAAGCCTTGCCCGGTCGAAAACACGGCTGCTAGCATTGGGCCTCGTTCGTGACGAGGGCTTCTGAGACACGTGAGACCGCCGGCGTGCATTGCGCTGCTCGTGGCTGTCCTGCTCGGAACGGCCGCGGGGCCGCCGTCGCTCGGCGCCCAGACACCCCAGAAGCCCGTCGTCGTGCCGACCGTCGCCGGCGACGTCACGGTGCTCGCCGACCGTCTCGAAGAGGTGGGCCCCGAGCTGCTGGTGGCGACCGGCAACGTCGAGATCACCCGCGGCAAGTCCCGGCTCATCGCCGACCGGGTCGAGATCAACCGCGAGACCGGTGACGCCGTCGCCCAGGGCCGCGTCGTCTTCTACGACGGCGAGGACCAGCTCACCGGACGGCGCATCGACTACAACCTCAAGACCGGGACGGGCGTCGTCTACGAGTCGGAGGCGCGGGTGGCGCCCTACTACCGGATCAGCGGCGAGCGCATGGACCGGCTGGGCGAGGGCGTCTACCACATTCAGCGCGGCGTCTTCACGACGTGCGAGGACGATCCGCCGACCTGGGCCGTCAAGTTCGGCTCGGCCACCGCCGACCTCGAGGACTTCGTCTACGGGACCAACGCGTCCTTCTGGGTCAAGGACCTCCCGCTGATCCCGTTCTTCCCGTTCTTCGCCGCCGCCATCCGGCGCGAGCGCCAGACCGGCTTCATGTTCCCCAAGGTGGGCACCTCCAGCAGCAAGGGCTTCTACACGGAGACGCCGTTCTACTGGGCGATCTCCGACAGCGCCGACGCGACCATCGCGCCGCTGGTGTATTCCGAGCGGGGCCCCGGCTTCACCGGCGAGTATCGCTACGTGCTCTCCAACGATCAGCGCGGCAGCGCCCATGGCTTCCTCGTACAGGAGACGCAGCGCAACGACACCACCAAGGCGGTGGGCAGCGTGCGTCACGACTGGATGATCACCCCCGGGCTGAGCTTCAAGGTGGACGTCAACGCGGTCACCGACGACAAGGTGCTGAGCGAGTACGGCGACCGTCTGCAGCAGCGAAGCGCCCAGCGCGTGGAATCGAACATCTTCCTGACCCGCACGTGGGAGTCCTGGAACCTCGTCGGCAACGTCTTCAGCTACCAGGACCTCACGACCCGGCGGCCGGTCGAGCTGCGACGGCTCCCCGACGTGAACCTCCAGGGCCTGCGCCAGCCCGTCCCCGGCCTGCCCGGCGCCCTCTGGGAGCTGGAGACGAGCTACGTCAACTTCGTGCGCGACGTCGGCTCCGAGGGGCAGCGCTTCGACCTCCACCCGCGCCTCTCCCGCCCGATCTCGCCCGACGGCCTGTTCACCATCA
>JBKOZA010000400.1:0-3466 GCA_046725675.1 Candidatus Methylomirabilota bacterium | reverse complement strand
CCGGTCCGGATGCGCTTCGGCTGGCTGACGCTGGGGCTGTCGCCCTCGCCCGAGGAGGACGCCAACGCCATCGACGCCCAGGTCGCCCAGGCCTGTTTCGCGGAGACCGCGGGCTTCGACGGCATCTGGCTCACCGAGCACAACTTCACCGGCGAGAGCGTCTACTGCGACCCCATCCCGTTCGCCAGCGTCGTGGCGGCGCGCACGTCGCGCATCCGCATCGGTTTCGCCGTGATCCAGCTCGCGCTGCGCCACCCCATCCGCCTCGCGACCCAGCTCGCCCTGCTCGACAACCTGTCGGCGGGCCGGCTCGACGTCGGCGTCGGTCACGGGACCAACTACAACGAGTACGAGTTCGTCGGCTTCGGGCTGCGCAGCGATGACAGCCGCGCGCGGATGGCCGAGACGCTCGAGGTGATGGTCCGCGCCTGGACCGAGAGCCCCCTCGTCCACCACGGCAAGTTCTACCAGCTCAGCCTGCCGGCCCTCCGGCCGCAGCCACGCCAGCGGCCACACCCGCCGATCTGGCGCGCCGTCTCCTCGGTCGGCGCCGTGCGGGAGTGTGGCCGTCTCGGCGCGCCCATGTTGATGGCGCGTATCCCGCTCGCCGGCGTGCCGGAGCGGCTGGCGCTCTACGAGGCCGGCCTCGCCGAGAGCGGGCTCGACGGAGTGTCACGGCGGCGCCGGCGAGAGCAGGCGGCGCTGTGGCGCTTCGTCCACGTCGCCGAGAGCCAGGCCCAGGCCGAGGACGAGCTGACGGCGGCGCTGCACGGCACTCGCCATCACATGGTCCAGGCCCGTGCGACCCACAACCCGCCCGACTTCGTCGTGCCGGACTCGCGGGTCAATCCGTGGAACGACCCCCTCGTTTCCGACGACGACGGCGTCCGCTACGCCCTGCGGACGGCGTCGCTCTACGGCACCGCGCTGCGGGTAGCCGAGCAGGTGGCCGAGCTCCGCGACGCTGGCGTGCACCACGTGCTCTGCCAGCTGAGCACTGGCTATCTCTCCCACGCCCGCATTCTCGACTCGATGCGCCGCTTCGGCGAGGACGTCATCCCACGATTCACTAAACGGGGATAATCAGTCCCCCGAACGAGCATTGGACGACATTGCCCGGCCCCAAACTGAAGCTGCCCTGAATGTCAATGCGAACGAAGTTTCCGAGAGGGTTTCCATTCAGGTCAAGCGGCCGGCGATGAGAGCAAAGGCGACGTTCGCCCCGATGAGCGCGCTTTGTTCCAGTGGCGGAGTCGTGAAACCATTCGCAAGAATGGGCAGAGACCCGACGAAGGAGAACCCTGACACCTGCATACCCCGGGGGGGGGAATCCGGCCTCTGGCGCGAGATTCAGGGACACTTCAACGGTTGAGGTGAGGCTGCGGCACCGACCACTGACCACCAGGCCATTGCCCAGGGTCTCATGATGAACCTCCTTCCCGCCAAGCCCGGGTTCCTCTTCAGCGCAGTCCGGGCGGTGGGACTCTCCGCTTGGTGGCCTGTTCGAAGGCGTACGCGAGCTCGATCAGCCGCGGCTCGCTGCAGGCGGTGCCGGCGAAGCTGACGCCGAAGGGCGCCGGCCGCGCCTCGAAGCCGTCGGGGAACGCCGGGGTCGGCGCGTTCTTGACCATCCCGAACGGCACGAGCACGGTCGGGTAGCCGGGCCGGGCGACGATGTTGGCGCCGCTCCAGCTCGGGAAGAGCACGGCGTCGAGCTGGTGGGCTTTCAGCACCGCGTCGATGCCCCGCTCGCCGCCCAGCGCGATGTCCTTGGCGCGGTCCGCCTCGTAGCGGGCCCGATCGGTCTCGAGGTCCATCTCGTCGGAGTTGTCGAGCTGCGCCTGACCGTACTTGATCGCGCCGCGCGAGGTCCGCGCCGTGTTGAAGCTGCGCAGCTCGGCGAGGTTCTTCACCGGCGCCGCGGGGCCGAGCGAGCGCAGCCACGCGTTGAAGTCGCGCTTCATCCCGTACTTGAACACGACCGAGCAGCCGGCGTCGGCCGCCTTGGCGCCGGGCGCGCCCGAGCAGATGCCCCAGCGCAGGAAGTTGTTCGCCGGCTCGGGGTCGACGACGCTCGGGATGTCGGTGGGATCGACGACGACCGCGCCCTCGCGACGCAGGACCTCGATCGCGTCCGCCATCACCTTCGCCTGGTCCTCGACGAGCCCGCCGCGCGGCGTCGTGTCACCTGGCAGCGTGAGCTTGTCGTAAAAGAACGCGCGGGGAATGCCGATGCGCGCCCCCTTCAAGCCGTCGCGCTTGAGGTGGGGCGTGTAGTCACGGTCGCGCGGCAGCGGGCAGCGTCCGGTCGCCGGATCGAGCGCGTCGGGTGCGGTGCCCTCCAGCACGCCCAGGAGGATCGCGGCATCGGTCACCGTGCGCGCCATCGGACCGGCCGTGTCCTGGTCGGCGGTGATCGGAATGATGCCGTAACGGCTGACGCGCCCCACGGTCGGCTTGATCCCGACCAGCATGGTCTGGTTGGCCGGGCTCAGGATCGATCCCGAGGTCTCGGTGCCCACGCTGGCGGCCCAGAAGCTGGCCGCGGTGCCGATGCCCGAGCTGGAGCCGCCGGTGGCCAGCGCGACCCGGCCGTCGTTGTTGCCCTCGCGCGGGTCGCGGCGGGGATCGTAGGGGTTGAAGCCGTAGCCGGCCAGGCCGCTGTAGTTGGCCGGCATCGGCGTGGGCGGGCCGGCCACCCAGTTGGCCAGCTCCGTCAGCACCGTCTTGGCGATGATCAGCGCCCCGCCCGCCCGGAGGGTGCGCGTCACCGTCGCCTCGTACGGCGGCCGGAAGCCCTCGAAGGCGACGGCCCCGCCCGTGGTCGGCATGTCCGTCGTGTGGATATTGTCCTTGAGCGCGATCGGAATGCCGTGCAGCGGGCCCCGGAGACGGCCGAGCGCGCGCTCACGATCGGCCGCCTCGGCCTCGTCGAGGATTCGTGGATTCACGGTGATGATCGCCTTGAGCTGATCCTCGTAGAGCGCGATCCGCGTGAGGTACTCGACGACGAGCTGGCGCGAGGTGATCCGCCCCTCGCCCTGTGCTTTCTGCAGCTCGGGAATCCCGACCTCGACGACGTCGAAGGGCTGCCCGGCCAGCCTGGCCGTGGCCATCCTTCCCGCGCACCCCGTGGCCATGAGCAGCGCAACTCCGACGACCAGCACCGACGCTCGCCCCATCGTGGCCTCCTGTCCGGACGTGGGCCGTAGTCTAGCCGAACGGAGGAGGCCCCGGTGATGTGGAGGCGATCAGCTCGAAGACCGGGTAGCGATCGGCGACGCGGGCGAACTCCGTCGGTGGAGAGCCCGCGGGGACAGGGAAGTATCGCTGAACCGTCAGCGTGAAGCGATCGAGATAGGCGCTGAGGATCCTCGGCTTGTCGGCGTCGGCCACCGACCGGACGCCGACGCGCTGCCGCCGCCACCCCTTTTTGAGGACGACCTCGCCGGCCGCTTCGGCGTTG
>JBKOZA010000399.1:0-6898 GCA_046725675.1 Candidatus Methylomirabilota bacterium | reverse complement strand
GCCGCCCGCGCCGGCCGCGCGATCGCGGCGGCGGGTATCGCCGCCGAGATCGACGCCTTCTCGCGCGGGTGGGACACGGTGGTGGGCGAGCGCGGGCTGACGCTCTCCGGGGGTCAGCGGCAGCGGGTGGCGCTGGCGCGGGCGATCGCCGGGGCGCCGCCGATCCTCGTGCTCGACGACGTCTTCGCCAATGTCGATACGGCCAAGGAGAGCGAGATCCTGACGGGGCTGCGCGCGACGGCCCCGACCATTCTCCTGATGACGCACCGCCTGCGGGCCGCCCAGCACGCCGACCGCATCGTCGTGCTGGACGGCGGACGGGTGATCGAGCGCGGCACCCACGCCAGCCTCCTGGCCGAGGACGGGCTCTACGCGCGGCTGTGGCGGATGCAGCGGCTGGAGGAGGAGATCGCCAGTGCCTGACGTGCTGCTCGAGGCGGACGGCGCCGACGACGTCCTCGGCCGCGCCTTCGACCGCCGGCTAGCGGCGCGCCTGTGGGTGGCGGCACGCCCGCATCACCGGCTGGCGTGGTCCTCGATGGCGCTCTTTCCCCTGGTCGCTGCGATGGAGCTGGCGCAGCCCTACCTGCTCAAGGTCGCCATCGACGACCACATCCTGCACGCCGACTGGACGGGGCTGGCCGCCGTCGCCGGCCTCTACGCTGGCACGCTGGCGGTGCTGTACGGGCTGCGGATGCTCGAGGAATACCTGATGGCGCTGACCGGCCAGCGCGTCATCCACGACCTCCGGTCGGCGCTGTTCAGACACCTGTTGCGACTGGAGGCGGCCTTCTTCGACCGCACCCCGGTCGGGCGCCTGATGACGCGCGTGCTCAGCGACGTCGACGCGGTGAGCGAAGCGTTCACCAGCGGGCTGTTCGCCATCGTGGCCGACGTCGTCACCGTGGTCGGCGTGGTGGTGATGATGCTCTGGCTCGACTGGCGGCTGGCGCTGGTCACCTACGCGATCGTCCCCGTGCTGTTCGGGGTCGCGGCGTACTTCCGGCTGCGCGCGCGCGATGCCTACCGCGAGGTGCGCCGCCGCCTGGCTCGCCTCAACGCCTTCCTGCAGGAATCGCTGCAGGGCATGGCGGTGACGCAGCTCTTCGCGCGCGAGGCTCACGAGCGCCGGCACTTCGAGCGGCTCAACCAGGAGTACCGGCGGGCCCTGTTCGGCTCCACGGTCTACGAGGCCTCGCTGTACGCCACCGTGGAGGCGCTCGGCTCGGTCGCGCTGGCCCTGCTCGTCTGGTACGGCGGCGGCCGCATCCTCGAAGGCGCGCTCACCTTCGGGGTGCTCGTCGCCTTCATCCAGTACACGAATCGCTTCTTCCTGCCCATTCGCGACCTCGGCGCCAAGTACACGGTGATGCAGGCGGCGATGGCCTCGGCCGAGCGCATCTTCGGGCTGCTCGACCGTCCGGCCGGCATCGTCGGCCCCGCCTCGCCGCGCACGCCGGCCGGCGGCACCGGCCGCGCCAGCTTCGAGGGCGTGTGGTTCGCCTACGAGGACGAGCGCTGGGTGCTGGCCGACTGCAGCTTCACGGTGGCCCCCGGCGAGCACGTGGCGCTCGTCGGCACCACCGGCGAGGGCAAGTCGACCTGCGCGCGGCTGCTCAACCGCACCTGGGACGTCGCGCGCGGGCGTGTGCTCATCGACGGCGTCGACGCCCGCGAGTGGGACCTCCTGCGCTTGCGCCGGCACGTCGGCGTCATCTTCCAGGACCCGGTGCTGTTCACTGGCACCGTCGAGGCGAACCTGTCGCTGGACGGCGATCTCGGACGCGCGGCGCTCGAGCGGGCGCTGCAGACGGCCAACGCGGCGGCGCTCGTCGACCGGCTCCCCGGCGGCCTCGCCACGCCGCTCGTCGAGCGGGCGGCCAACCTGTCTTACGGCGAGCGCCAGCTGTTGGCCATCGCCCGTGCGCTCGTGTACAATCCCGCAATCCTGGTGCTGGACGAGGCGACGTCCAGCGTCGATCCCGAGTCCGAGCGAATGATCCGGGAGGCGATGGCACGGCTCATGGCCGGACGGACGACGATCACCATCGCCCACCGGCTCTCGACCATCCAGACGGCCGACCGGATCCTGGTGCTCCACCGCGGACGCATCCACGAGGAGGGCACGCACGCCACGCTGCTGCGACGCGGAGGGCTCTACGCGCGGCTTCACGAGCTGGGCGCCGGCGCCGTGCTCGGGTGATCTTCCGGGTGGCCGTCTACGCCTTCGTCCGCCGGATCCCGAGGAGTCACGTCGTCACGTACGGGCAGGTGGCCGCCCTGCTCGGGCGACCGCGCTCGGCGCGCGCCGTGGGCGGCGCCATGCGCCGCTGCCCTGATGACGTACCCTGGCACCGGGTGGTGAACGCGCAGGGCGGCATCAGCCGGAGACGCCACGAGGGCAGCATGCTGACCCAGCGCATCCGTCTCGAGCACGAGGGCGTGCGGCTGCGACGCGGCCGGGTCCCGCTGAGCCGGTACCGGTGGGAGCCGAGCACGCGGCGGGAGATGACCAGCCGGCGCCGGTGGTCGCGTCCGGCGGACGCAGTGCCGAGAGAGCACCGGCCGGCCGCCGGCGCTGAAGGAGCGAACACATGCAGCTCGCGCTGAGCCTGAACTATTCCGGCGCCACGATGGCGCTCGACGCGGGCAAGATCCTCGAGGCCGAGCGTCTGGGCTATGCCTCGGTGTGGTCAGCGGAGGCGTACGGCTCCGACGCGGTCACGCCGGCCGCGTGGATCGCCGCCCGCACCGAGCGGATCCACGTCGGCACCGCGATCATGCAGATCCCGGCCCGGACGCCCGCCATGACGGCGATGACCGCGATGACCCTCGACGCGCTCTCGGGCGGACGGTTCCGGCTGGGGCTCGGCGTCTCCGGGCCGCAGGTCGTCGAGGGCTGGCACGGCCAGGCGTTCGGCAAGCCGCTGGCCCGAACGCGCGAGTACGTCGAGATCGTCCGCGCGGTCCTGCGCCGCGACAAGCCCCTGCAGTTCCACGGCGAGTACTACCAGATCCCGTACACCGGTCCGGCCGCCACCGGTCTGGGCAAGCCCTTGCGCTCGATCCTGCACGGCCGGACGAGCCTGCCCATCTATCTGGCCGCCGTCGGTCCCCGCAACGTGGCGCTGGCCGCCGAGATCGCCGACGGCTGGATCCCGGTGTTCTTCTCGGCCCGCCGCATGCCGATGTTCCGTGACTGGCTCGACGGCGGCTTCCAGGCCGGCGGCCGCAGCTCCGCCGCGGTGCGGGACTTCGACGTCATGCCGATGGTGCCGGTGATCGTCGGCGACGACCTGGCCGCGTGCCGGGCGTCGGTGAAGCCGCGGGTGGCGCTGTACGTCGGTGGCATGGGCGCCCGCGGCCGGAACTTCTACAACGACATCGCGTGCCGCTACGGCTACGAGGACGCGGCCAAGCGGATCCAGGATCTCTACCTGGAGGGCCGCAAGGACGAGGCGACGGCGGCGGTGCCGGACGCGCTGGTCGACGAGGTCGCGCTGTGCGGTCCCCGCGAGCGGATCCGCGAGCACCTGACCGAGTGGACGGCGGCCGGGGTGACGACAATCATGGTCGTCGGCGACGCCACCGCCGTCCGCACCATGGCCGAGCTGGCGCTGTAGCCGGAGGAGGAGAGCCATGCGCTTGAAGGACCGGGTCGCGATCGTCACAGGTGGGGCCTCGGGGATCGGGGCGGCGTCGGCGGTGGCGATGGCGCGCGAGGGCGCGCGCGTGCTGGTCGTCGACCTCAACGAGGTCGGCGCCAAGGCCGTCGTCGAGCAGATCGAGAAGGCGGGCGGCCAGGCGGCTGCCGCGCGCGCCGACGTCACGCGCGCCACCGACAACCAGGCAATCGTCGAGCAGGCCACGGCGCGCTGGGGCCGCCTCGACGTGTTCTTCGCCAATGCCGGCGTCCCCCAGTGGAAGACTGACATCGAGGACGTCGAGGAGAAGGTCTTCGATCAGATCTTCGCCGTGAACGTCAAGGGCGTGTGGCTGGGGGCCAGGTACGCGCTGCCGGTGATGAAGCGCGCGCGCCGCGGCGTGTTCCTCATCACCGCGTCGACGTCGGCCATCCGGCCCCGTCCGGGCGGACAGACTTACGCGGCGTCCAAGGGCGCCGTGATCACCCTCGCCAAGGCGATGGCGCTGGAGATGGCGCCCCACGGGGTGCGCGTCGTCGCCATCGCGCCGGTCGCCACCCACACCCCCATGCTGCCCACGTTCATGAACAAGCGTGAGGTGGATGAGGAGGGGCTGCGCCAGTACGTGGCCACGGTGCCCCTGGGCCGCCTGAACCAGCCGGAGGACCTCGCGGCCACCGCCGTCTTCCTCGCCTCCGACGACGCCGCCATGATCACCGGCTCCTGCATAGAAGTTGACGGTGGACGTTGCATCTAACGACGACCGTCGGGCGGCGGAGCCCTGCGCAGCCGCCCCGACGGCGAACCCAATGAAGATCATTCCGCTCGCCGCGGATTCGCTCGGCGTGCGTTCGATGTCGACGTACGTCGAGGCCGGGGGCACCGGCGTGCTCATCGACCCCGGCGCCACTCTGGCGCCGGCCCGCTACGGCCTGCCGCCGAGCGGCGAGGAGTGGGACGCGCTCCGACGGGCCAACGACCGGATCTCGGCCTACGCCACGCGGGCGCGCTACGTTTTCGTGAGCCATTATCACGACGATCACTTCCGATCCGATCCGACCTTCTACGGCGACCGGGTCGTGCTGGCCAAGGACCCCCGGCGGATGGTGAGCGGTGCCCAGGCGCGACGGGCGCAGGCGCTGTGGGGCGCGCTCGCGAGCCAGGGGACGCCGGCCCGGATCCAGCCCGCCGACGGCGCGGCGCTGACGACTCCCGACTTGGATCTGCACGTGTCGCCGCCGCTGGCGCATGGCACCGAGGGCACCACGCTCGGCTACGTCGTGGCGCTCACGCTCGTGGACTACCGGGAGCACCAGCGCTTCGTCTTCGCCTCCGACGTGCAGGGACCGCTGTCGCCGGTAGCGGCCGCCTGGCTGATCCAGCAGCGGCCCACGACGCTCTACCTGTCGGGGCCGCCGTCGTACGTCGAGCGCGAGGTGGGGACGGCGGCCATCGACCGCGCCGTCGACAATCTCCGGCGGATCGTCGACACGACGGGCTGCCGTGTGATCATGGACCACTACGCCATGCGCGACCGGCGCGCCGAGGCACGCTTCGAGCGCCTCTGGGAGACGGGGCGGGTCGTCACCGCCGCCGCTCACCTGGGGGTGGACGCGCAGCCGCTGGAGTCGCGCCGTGACCGGTTGTGGGCGGCGGCGCGCAAGCCGCCCGTCAAGGCGGCGCCGTCCCGTTTCGTGCCACGCGAGGCGCGCCGGGCAGCACGAGGAGGACCGTCGCGATGAGCGAAACGACAGAGAAGACCCTGGCCGTGGGCGACCCCGCGCCGGACTTCACGCTGAAGGGAATCGGGCTCAAGGAGGTCAGCCTGCGCGACCTCCGCGGCAAGAACGTCGTGCTGCTGTTCTACCCGCTCGACTGGACCCCAGGCTGAAGCACCTGCATGCCCGCCTTCGACCGGCGCATCCGGGACTTCGAGGCGGCCAATACCCAGGTGCTGGGTATCTCGACCGACAGCCCCTTCAGCCACGAGAACTGGGCGAAATCCGTCGGCATCAGCCACTATCCGCTCCTGTCCGACTTGCAGCGTTCTACGGCCCGTGACTACGGCGTCCACTGGCCGGAGTGGAACGCCAACAACCGCGCAACCTTCATCGTGGACGGCCGCGGTGTCGTGCGCTTCATCGAGCGCTATGGTCGCGGTCAGCTGCCCGACCCCGAGAGGATCCTGGCGGAGGTGAAGAAGCTGTAACGCCGGGCACGCCCCTGCGCTCACGCGCGGCGCGGCGCTGTCCCCGTGGTCAGCGCCACGCCGCCGAGCACGAGCAGGGTGCCCACGACCTCCCACACGCCGACGGGCTCGGCGAGGAGCGAGGCGGCCAGGACGACGCCCACGATCGGGGTGACGTTCATGAAGACGGCGGCGCGACTGGCCCCGACGCGCTCGACGGCCCGATACCACCAGATGTGTGCGATGGCGCCGAACAGCGCGTGGTAGAGCACCACGCTCCACGCGCGCACGGAACCGAGGGCGGGACGGGGGAAGAGCGGAGCGGTGAGGGCGGCCTCGGCGACCAGCACGCAGGTGCCGGCCACGTAGGCCGCGGTCGTCGTCAGCTCCGGCGAGTGGGTCATGATCACGCGCTTGCCGTAGATCGTGTAGGCGGTCCACGCGATCAGACCCACCAGCGTGACGAAGTCCCCGGCGCGCAGGTCGCCGATCCGCAGCGTCCACAGCCGGCCGTCGGTCACGACGACCAGCACGCCGAGCGCGGAGAGGGCCACGCCGGCCTGCTGGCGGCGGCGCAGCCGCTCGCCGAGGTAGGCGCGGGCGCCGAGCGCCACCAGGACCGGCGTGGCGGCCTGCAGGATGGCCGCGTTGGCGGCGGTGGTGTAGGCGTAACCGATGTAGGAGAGCTGGGTGGACAGCACGAGCCCGCTCACGCCGAGGGTGACGAACGCGCGGATGCTGTCGGCGGCCAGACCGCGCGTTGTCTCGACGCCGGAGCGAGCGAGCAGCGCCACCAGGAAGGCGGAGGCGATGACGCCGCGCACGGCGGTGAGGAACACCGGAGGAAAATCGGCGACGGCCAGCTTGCCGGTGGCCGGGAACGTGCCCCACAGCGTGGCGATGAGCAGGAGCGCCGCGTAGGCGCGCGTTTGACTGAGTCCAGGCACCTGCCTATCATAACGGCCGCTGCCGGCGGCGCCGGCGCGCCATGGCCGATCACGTCCTGGAAACCCGCGTCTGGCTCGCCCGTCCGCGTCCCGCCGTGTTCGCGTTCTGCGCCGACCCG
>JBKOZA010000398.1:0-3301 GCA_046725675.1 Candidatus Methylomirabilota bacterium | reverse complement strand
GTGCTCGACGTCGGCGGCGTGCGGGTCGTCTGGCAGCGGCTCCTCGTGCTGGGCGCCAGCCTCGTGATCTTCGGGGCCCTCCACCGCTTCGTGGCGCGGACGCGGACCGGCCGCGCGATGCGCGCGCTCTCGCAGAACCGGGAGGCGTGCGCGGTGGTCGGCGTGGACGTCCAGCGGGTGGCGATGGTGACGTTCGCGCTCTCGGCGGCGCTGGCGGCGGCCGCCGCCGCGCTCGTCTCGCCACTGTTCAACATCTTTCCGGACATGGGCACGGGCCTGACGCTGAAGGCTTTCGCGGCCGTCGTGGCCGGCGGCTTCGGGTACGTCAACGGCGCCATCGCGGCCAGCTTTCTGATCGGCCTCACCGAGGCGCTGGCCGGCAGCTACGTCTCTTACGCCTACAAGGACGCCATCGCGTTCCTGGTCATGATCGCGGTGCTGCTGTGGCGGCCGCAGGGGCTGTTCGGCCACCGGATCGGGATCTGACGTGCGGCGAGCCATCGCGCCGGCGCTGGGCGCGCTCGTCGTGGCGGCGCCCTGGCTGATCGCCGTCACGCTCCCGCGGCAGCAGCGCTACGTCCTGCACGTCCTCATCTTCACCGCGCTCTTCGCGGCCCTGGCGCTCTCCTACGACCTCGTGGTGGGCCACGTCGGCAGCCTCTCGCTCGCCCACCCGGCCTTCTTCGGCGTCGGCGCCTACACGGCGGCGATCCTCGCCACCGCGGCGCGCTGGCCCTTCGTCGCCGACCTCGTCGCCGCCGTGCTCGCCGCCGCCGTGGTGGCCGCGCTCGTCGGGGTGCCGCTCTTCCGGCTGACCGAGCACGCCTTCGCGGTCGGCACGCTCGGGCTGGCGGTCGTGGCCTCGATCGTGGCGAACAACTGGGTCGAGGTCACACGGGGGCCGCTGTGCATCACCGGCATCCCGAAGCCGAGGCTGGGCGGCCTCGCCATCACGACGCTGCCCGGCTACTACTGGCTGGCGCTGGGCGCGCTGGCCGCCGTCGCGCTGCTCTACCGCCGGCTGACGACGTTTCGCCTGGGCCGCGCCTTCCACGCCGTGCGCGACAACGAGCCGCTCGCCGGCGCCGCCGGCATCGACCCGCTCAAGTACCGCCTGCTGGCCTTCACGGTCAGCGCCGCGCTGGCCGGCGCCGTCGGCGCGCTGTACGCGCACTACCTGTCGGTCATGTGCCCGGAGGAGATGACGATCGGACTCACGGTCAACCTGCTGGTCATCGTCTTCCTGGGCGGCGTGGGCAGCCTGCGCGGCGTGCTGGTCGGCGCCGTCCTCTTCACCGCGCTGCCCGAGGTGCTGCGCCTGGCGCCGACGTGGCGCCTGGTGATCTACGGCGTCCTGCTGCTCCTGGTCGTCGTCCGCTCCCCCGAGGGCATCGAGAGCCTGCTGCGCCGGGTCGGGGCCCGAGCCGATCGCTGATGCCGCTGCTGGAGATTCGCGGCCTGGTGAAGCACTTCCTCGGGGTGACCGCGGTGGACCGGGTGGACCTCGCCGTCGAGCCCGGCGAGCTCGTGAGCCTGATCGGTCCCAACGGCTCCGGGAAGACGACCCTGTTCAACTGCGTCACCGGCTACCTTTCCCCGGACGGCGGGCGCATCCTCTTTCGCGGCCACGACCTGACCAGCGTCGCGCCTCACCGCGTGGCTCGTCTGGGTCTGGCCCGCACGTTCCAGCAGGTGAGCGTGTTCGCACGTCTCAGCGCCCTGGACAACCTCCTCGTGTTCCTCCAGCAGCACCAGGAGGAGCACCTGCTGGCCCGCCTCGTGCGCACGCGGCGCCTGCGGCGGCTCGAGGACGAGGCCGTTGCGCGGGCACGCCGGCTCCTCGACCTCGTCGGTCTCGGCCCGAAGGCCGACGCCGCCGCCGGCAGCCTCTCCTACGGCCAGCGCAAGCTGCTCGCCTTCGCGGGCGCGCTCATGTCCGATCCCGAGCTGCTGCTGCTCGACGAGCCGGCCGCGGCCGTGAATCCCACGATGATCGAGCAGATGAAGGACCACATCCTCGCGCTGCACCGGCAGGGCAAGACGGTCCTCCTGGTCGAGCACAACATGGACGTCGTCATGGACATCTCGCAGCGCGTGGTCGTGCTCGACCACGGCCAGAAGATCGCCGAGGGTCCGCCGGGCGCGATCCGTCGGGACCCGCGGGTCATCGAGGCCTACTTTGGCCGCTGAGGCCGCGCTCCTCGAGCTGCGTGACGTCGTCGCCGGCTACGAGGAGGTCGAGGTGCTGCGTGGTGTGTCGCTCGCGGTGCGCGCGGGCGAGGTCGTGTGCATCATCGGCGCCAACGGTGCCGGCAAGTCCACGCTGCTGCGGACGGTGTTCGGCATGGTGCGGCCCCGGGCGGGGACGATCCGGTTCGACGCCGCCGAGATCGGCGGTGTCCCGCCGACCGCGGTACTCCGGCGCGGTCTCGGCTACGTCCCGCAGGGCCGCTGCAACTTCCCGGCGATGAGCGTCGAGGAGAACCTCCAGATGGGCGCCTACCTGCGCCGCGACGGGCGCGTCCGCGACGACATCGAGGCGCTCCTGGTGCGCTTCCCCGTGCTGGCGACCAAGCGCCGAGATCCAGCCGGCACGCTGTCGGGCGGCCAGCAGCAGATCCTCGAGATGGCGATCGCGCTGCTGCTCCACCCCCGGCTGTTGATGATCGACGAGCCCTCGCTGGGCCTCGACCCGCGCATGGTGGAGATCGTGTTCGACACGATCCTGGCCATCAACCGCGAGGGCACCACCATCCTCATGGTCGAGCAGAACGCGCGGAAGGCGCTGTCGGTGTCGCACCGCGGTCTCGTCCTCGAGCTCGGCCGTAACCGGTTCGAGGGCACCGGGGCCGAGCTGCTCAACGACCCGGAGGTGCGTGAGCATTACCTCGGTGGCCGCTGACCCAAGCTTGACTTCGGGGTGGGGGCGGGAGCACAGTCGAGCATGAGGATGTTGCTCCCCGTCACTCGCCGGCCGCGGGGATGGTTGCGACTGACGGCCTGTTACCTGAGCATTCTGCTCGTGCTCTCGTTCATCTGCTTCGAGGTCCTCGACCTGGACGGCTCGGACTTCTCGGTTCCTTCGAAGACCCCTGGGATCAAGCTGGCCGAGTCGCAAGATCTCCGGCGCGCCGCCCTGGCCGGCATCCAGCCCCTGGCGGCCCCGGCGCGGATCACGGTCGACGACCACATGCCGCTCCTGAAGTTCGAGGAGTCTCGTGCCACGGGTCCCGTGGGGGTGCGCCTGGCGCCCCCGCGTTCTCCCCTGACGCTTCCGCGCGGCGCGCTCGACGACCCCACC
>JBKOZA010000397.1:0-14993 GCA_046725675.1 Candidatus Methylomirabilota bacterium | reverse complement strand
CTTGATGACGTCCATCACGTTGTCGACGGTGATGCGCATCGGCAACGGGACGACGTTGACGTCGGGATTGAGCGCCTTCAGCGCCCGAGTGCCGGACTCGACCTTGGGCTTGCCGACGTCGGCGGTGGTGTGGAGCACCTGCCGCTGCAGGTTGGTGATGTCGACCACGTCGCCGTCCATCAGCCCCAGCGTGCCCACGCCGGCCGCCGCGAGATACAGGGCGGTCGGCGAGCCGAGTCCACCGGCGCCGATCAACAGCGCCTTGGAGCGGAGCAGGCGTCGCTGGCCCTTGTCGCCGACCTGGTTGAGCAGGAAGTGGCGGCTGTAGCGCTGCACCTGATCCGCGCTCAGCGGCTGGTCCTTGACCGTCGGCAAGCCGGACTGGGCCCACTTCTGGTAGCCGCCCTGGAGGTTCACGACGTTCTGGTAGCCGAGATCGTGCAGCGCCTTGGCGGCGAGCATCGAGCGCAGGCCCGTCTGGCAGTAGAGCACGACCGGTGTGCTCGGATCGCCGACGGCGGAGCCGATCCGGAACTCGAGGAAGCCGCGGCTGATGTTGTTGGCGACCTCGATGTGCCCGTCGCGATACTCGTCCGGGTCGCGCACGTCGATGACCACGACCGGCTCGCCGGCGGTGAGCCGACGGTGGAGGTCGTTCGGGCCCTGCTCCGGGATCACCTGGCGCGCCTCAGCCAGCATTTCTTTCAAGGTTTTCATGCTGCGTGATGTTACCCCCATTTCCGGTCGGCATTCAACCGCTGCGCACCCCGGTGCCTCGTCGGCCCGGACGACGGCTGCTATACTCCCCCAAATTCCATGAGCCACACGCGCAAAGGCATCCTGCTCGCGGGCGGCGCCGGCACCCGGCTCTATCCGCTCACCCTGGGGGTCAGCAAGCAGCTCGTCCCGATCTACAACAAGCCGATGGTCTACTACCCCCTGTCCACGCTGATGTTGGCCGGTATTCGCGAGATTCTGGTCATCACGACGGAGCACGAACAGGCGGGTTTCCAGCGGTTGCTACGAGATGGTCGCCACCTCGGGCTCGACATCAGCTACGCCGTGCAGCCCGAGCCGCAGGGGATCGCCCAGGCCTTCCTGATCGGCCGGCGATTCATCGCCGACGGGCCGGTGGCCCTGGCGCTCGGGGACAACCTCTTCTACGGTCACGGCCTGCCGGAATGCCTGGCCCGGGCAACCAGCCGCACTGCCGGCGCGACGATCTTCGCGTATCGCGTCCGCGACCCCGCCCGCTACGGCGTCGTCGCGTTCGACCGCAACGGGGTGGCCGTCAGCATCGAGGAGAAGCCGACGCATCCCAAGTCGGGCTGGGCCGTCACCGGCCTGTACTTCTACGACGCCCGCGTCACGGAGATCGCCGCGCGTCTCACCCCGTCCGCGCGCGGTGAGCTGGAGATCACCGATGTCAACACGGCCTATCTGGGGCAGGGCCAGCTGCACGTCGAGAAGCTCGGTCGGGGATTCGCGTGGCTCGACACCGGCACGCACGAGGCCCTCCTGCAGGCGTCGACCTTCATCGAAACGATCGAGTCGCGCCAGGGGCAGATGGTCTGCTGTCCGGAGGAGATCGCGTACCGTCGTGGCTACATCAGCGCGCAGGATCTCGTCGGCCTGGCCGAGCGGATGAAGGGCAACCAGTACGCCGCGTACCTGCTCGACCTCGTGTCGAATCCCGAGTCGTGAGGCGCGTGCTATGCTCCCGGCAGACACGTCGGTGACCCCACGTGGAGTGATGGAAATCTCGGGTGACGCCAAGCGCGCGTTCCAGCTGCAGGCCTACGGGCCGACGCCAACCATCGAGGGCGTCGCGCTCGTGGCCCTGGACCGCCACGCCGACGAGGGTGGCAGCCTGACCGAGCTCGCGCGGCTCACCGACGGCCGCGCCGAAGTGTTGGCGGGCTTCACCGTCCGCCAGGTCAACTACAGCGAGGTGGGCCCCGCCAGCATCAAGGCCTTCCACCTGCACACCCGCCAGACCGACGTGTGGTACGTGCCGCCGAGCGATCGGATGCTCGTCGTGCTGCTCGACGTGCGGCAGGGCTCGCGCACGGAAGGCACCCGGATGCGCCTCGTGCTGGGCGACGGCGCCTCGCGACTGCTGCGCATCCCGCCCGGGGTCGCCCACGGGGTGCGGAACATGGCGGCGACAACCGGCCGCGTCATCTACTTCACGGACCTGCAGTTCTCCGCCGAGCCGGCCTCGTGCGACGAGGGCCGCCTGCCCTGGGACTTCGCGGGCGCCGACGTGTGGGAGGTCACGCGCGGCTAGATGAGGGTGCTCGTCACCGGCGGCGCCGGCTTCATCGGCTCCAACTTCATCCGCGCGATCCTGGCCGACCACCCCGACGATCGCGTGGTCAACCTCGACAAGCTGACCTACGCCGGGAATCCGGCGAACCTGGCCGACGTCCAGCACGATCCCCGCTACACCTTCGTGCACGGCGACATCGGCGATGTCGACCTCGTGCGCGACGTCGCGCGCGGGGTGGACGCGGTCGTGAACTTCGCGGCGCCCAGCCACGTGGATCGCTCGATCCTCGACCCCGACGAGTTTCTGAGGACCAACGTGCTGGGCGTGCACGTGCTCCTGGAGGCTGTGCGGGAGCTGCACATTCCCCGCTTCGTGCAGATCAGCACCGACGAGGTGTACGGCTCCATCGCCGAGGGCGCCGCCGCCGAGGAGGCGCCGTTGCGGCCGTCCAATCCGTACTCGGCGGCCAAGGCCGGCGGCGACCTGCTGGCCCTGGCCTGCTGGCGCACCCACCGGGTCCCGGTCCTCATCACCCGGTCGTCCAACAACTTCGGGCCATACCAGTATCCCGAGAAGGTCGTGCCGCTGTTCGTGACCAACGCGCTCGACGGCGAGCCGCTGCCCCTGTACGGCGACGGTCGGCAGGTCCGTGACTGGCTGTACGTCCTCGACAACTGCGCGGCGATCGACCTCGTGCTGCGCCGCGGCCGCGACGGCGAGGTCTACAACGTCGGTGGGAGCCACGAGATGAGCAACCTCGCCCTCACCCGTGACATCCTGCGCCTGGTCGAGCAGCCCGAGAGCCTCATCCAGCCCGTGGCCGATCGTCCCGGTCACGACCGCCGCTACGCGCTGGACGCCCGCAAGATCGCGCGACTCGGGTGGGCGCCGCGCCATCCGTTCGCAGCGGCGCTGGACTCGACCGTGCGCTGGTATCGCGAGCACGAGGCGTGGTGGCGGCCGCTCAAGTCGGGCGAGTTCCGCGCGTACTACGAGCGGCAGTACGGCCGGCGATGAGCCGGCCCCGGGAGGTCCCATGAGGGTCCGGATCGGAGCGGTGCTGCTCGGCGTGCTGCTGCTGCCCGTCTCGGTGGCGCTCGCCCGCTCGTCCGCGCGGGACGCCCGCCCGCATCCGCGGGACCTGCCGGCCGTCCCGTCCTACGTGCAGCGCATCGAGCCGGCCCTGGTCGGACTGCACGTGCGCGCGGCCGAGGACCGGCCCTCGTCGGCCCGGCTGGGCGCCCGGCGCTTTGGCACCGGCATCGTGTTCGACGCGCGCGGCTACGCGGTGACCGTCAGCTACGTCGTGCTGGATGCCGTCCGCATCGAGGCGCACACGCGTGACGGGCGCCAGGTTCCGGCGCGCCTGGTGGCCCTCGACCTCGACACCGGCCTCGCGGTGGTTCGCCTGGAGGACGGGGGTCCGTGGCCGGTGGCCGAGCTGCGACCTTCGAGCGACCTGCAGGTGGGCGCGGTCACCGGCACCGTCGGAGTGGACGAGGAGGACGGCCTCGTGTACGCGACGACGACCCTCACCGCCGTGCGACGCTTCTCGGCCTTCTGGGAGTACATGCTGGATCGGGCGCTGATGCTGGCGCCCTCGATGGCCTCGTGGGCCGGCGGCGCCGCCGTCGACGAGCGCGGCCGCGTCGTCGGCATCGTGTCGCTGCGGCTGGGGGAACCGCCTCATCTCAGCCTCGCCATCCCCGCCGAGAAGTTCCTCGCGGTCAAGGACGAGCTGGTGTCGGCCGGGCGCATCGTGAGCCGCCGGCCACGGCCCTGGATCGGCCTCTACACCGCCGCCCACCCCGGTCGTGTCGTCGTCGACGGCTTCAACGAGGCCGGCCCCGCCCGCGCGGCCGGCTTCCGCCGCGGCGATCTGATCGTCGGCGTAAACGGCGTCGACGTCAGGTCGCAGGAGGAGTTCTACGAGCAGCTGTGGCGACGCCAGGCGGGCGACACCATCGACGTGTCCGTGCGGCGCGGCGACCGCGTGCAGATCATCAGCGTGCGCTCCATCGACCGTCATCGCCTGTACACGCCCGATCGCTGAGTTAGACTCGGGCCCATGAAGGGCGCCGCCGACACCTACCAGGGGCGCGGCCTCATCGCCGACCCGATCCACCAGTACATCGGCTTCACACGGCCCGGCGGGATCCCGGGCGAGGCGACCGAGCAGGACCTGATCGACACCTCGTGGGTGCAACGCCTGCGGCGCGTACCTCAGCTGCAATCGGCGCGCTGGGTCTTTCCGGCCGCCGAGCACAGCCGGTTCCAGCACTCGCTGGGGGCCATGCACCTGGCCGGCCGATTCGCCCAGCAGCTGTACCCCTCGCTGCGGGCGGTCTTCCACGACGCGCCGTCGGCGCCCCTCATCGAGGAGCTCCTGCGGATGGCCGGGCTGCTCCACGACGTCGGCCACGGCCCCTTCGGGCACTTCTTCGACGACAACTTCCTGGCCGACTACGACCTCACCCACGAGCTGCTCGGCCAGCGCATCATCCGCGAGGAGCTGGCCGACGTCCTGCGGGACCTGCGCCGGAGTCCCAGCGGCGTCTTCGCGAGCGACGAGCGGGTCGACCCCGAGTGGATCTGTTACCTGATGGGCAAGACGTACACCCAGCCGCTGGAGTCGCATCCGCGCTGGCTGCCCTTCCTCAAGCCGCTGCTGTCGGGCGTGTTCACCGCCGACAACATGGACTACGTGCTCCGCGACGCCTACATGTGCGGCATCGCGGTGGGGCCGATCGACGTCGAGCGGATCATGTACTACTCCTTCTTCTCCGAGAAGGGGCTCACGCTGAACCGGGCGGGCCTGGGCGCGTTCGTGATGTTCCTCAACGCCCGCTACTACATGTACACGAACGTCTACTACCACCGCACGACGCGCGGCATCGACCTGCACCTCAAGGAGATCTTCCGCGACACGATGCGGATCGCGTTTCCCTTCGATCTCCGCAAAGAGCTCCATCCCTACCTGCACCTGACCGAGTGGACGCTGCTGGAGGAGGTCGGGCGCTGGCACGACGCCGACGACGGCGAGCGGCGCGCGCTCGGCGCCGAGTGGCGACACGTGCTGGACCGCCGCCTGAAGTGGCGGATGTCGGGCGAGGAGGTCCTGGATCAGTTCGAGGCGCGCAAGGGCTACGGGTTCCTCCACTCCGACGAGGTCGAGAAGCGGGTGAAGAGCTTCCTCCCCGCGCACCTGCGCGACTTCCCCTTCAAGATCGACATGGCATTGCAGGATCCGCGGCCGCTCAACCCGCTCAAGATGGGCGACCGCCAGATCTACGTGTTCGACCCCGCCAACGGCTCGGTGTCCGAGGAGCCGCTCAGCGAAATCTTGAAGTATCTGCCCGGCAAGGTCGCCCAGTGCCGGATATTCGCGATGACCCACGAGCACGACGGGGAGCTCGCCGGCGCCCTCAAGCGCGCGCTGAACGAGGAGCCGCCCTCCATCGTTACCAACGTGTGATGGCCGAGCCGCCGCTCACGCCCGCCGAGGTCGCCTGGCTGCTGCCGGCCACGGTCGCCCAGCTCCGCGCCGAGCTGGCGGCGGCGCCCGAGCGCGTGCTGGCCTGGCATCCCGCCCCCGGCGAGTGGTGCGTGAAGGAGGTCGTCGGCCACCTGATCGAGGCCGAGCGGCGGGGCTTCGCGGGCCGCATCCACGTCATCCTCGGCGCCGACAGCCCGGCCCTCGAGCGCTGGGACCCCGAGGCCGTCGCCGTCGCGCGGCGGGACTGTGCGAAGCCGGCCGGGCGGCTGCTCGACGAGCTGGCCGCGCTGCGCGCGGAGAGCGCGGGCCTCGTGGGCCGGCTACACGACGCCGACCTCGACCGGGCCGGCCGCCACCCCGCCGTCGGCCCGCTGCGCGTGCGCGACCTGCTGCAGGAGTGGGTGCACCACGACCGCAACCACGTCCGCCAGGTGCTCGCCAACGTGCAGGGGTACGTCTGGCCCGCGATGGGGAACGCCCAGAAGTTCTCGGCGCCCTAGCCTCGGCACCGGTCGCGCGTGGGATCGGCCACGCCGACCTCGGTTCCGCGCGGATGGTCTCCGCCTGCGGCCGGTCGTCCAGGGCGCCATAGTATGATCGGGCGGTCATGTCGTGGCGCTTCGTCGCGTGCACCGCGCTGTTCGTCACATGCCTGCTGACGGCCAACACGATTGCCGCCAAGCTCGTGACGCTGGGCGGCGTCACGCTCACCGCCGGCATCGTGATCTTCCCGATCTCCTACGTGCTCGGCGACGTGCTCACCGAGGTGTGGGGCTACGCCGCGGCCCGCCGGGTCATCTGGCTGGGGTTCGCCTGCAACGCGCTGATGGTCGCGGCGGTCTGGCTCGGTGGTGAGCTCCCGGCGGCGCCATTCTGGAAGGGGCAGGCCGCGTACCAGGAGATCCTCGGACACGCCCCCCGCATCCTGCTCGCCTCGTTCGCCGCCTATCTGGTCGGCGAGTTCGCCAACGCCTTCGTGCTGGCCAAGCTCAAGATCGCCACCGAGGGGCGTTGGCTCTGGGTGCGCACGATCGGCTCCACCGTGGTGGGGCAGGGGTTCGACAGCGTGGTGTTCGTGACGCTCGCCTTCGCCGGCATGATGCCGGCGAGCGCGCTGGCCGGCCTGGTCGGCGCCCAATGGGCGGTCAAGGTCGCCTACGAGGCCGCCGCGACTCCGCTGACCTACGCGGCGGTCGCCTGGCTGAAATCCCGCGAGCAGATCGACACGTTCGATTACGACACCGACTTCAACCCGCTGCGCTTGGGTGGCAGGGCGGGCCGCAGCCGCGAGGCGAGGCGAGCCTAGGGAAGAGGAGTGCGTCATGGAGAAGTTCCGCGGCGTCGACTACTACGGAGTCGAAGGGCTGCTCGCCGAGGACGAGCGCATGATCCGGGACGCGGTCCGCGATTGGGTGGAGGCCGAGTTCCTGCCGCTCGTGGGCGAGCATCACCGAGCGGGGACGTTCCCGGTCACCCTCATCCCCAAGCTCGGCGAGCTGGGCGTGTTCGGCGCGACGCTGACGGGCTACGGGTGCGCCGGTCTCAACAACGTCGCCTACGGGCTCATCATGCAGGAGCTGGAGCGAGGCGACTCCGGACTGCGCTCGGCCGCCTCGGTGCAGAGCGGCCTGGTGATGTACCCGATCTACAGCTACGGCTCCGACGCCCAGAAGGACCGCTGGCTGCCCGCGCTGCAGAGCGGCGCCAGCGTCGGCTGCTTCGGCCTCACCGAGCCCGACCATGGCTCCGACCCCGGCTCGATGAAGACGCGGGCCAAGCGCGTCGGCGACGGCTTCGTCCTCAACGGCACCAAGCTGTGGATCACCAACGGCTCCATCGCCGACGTGGCCGTCGTGTGGGCCAAGGAGGACGACGGCGAGATCTACGGCTACCTGGTGGAGCGGGGCACGCCGGGCTTCGGCACGCTGGACATTCACGGCAAGTTCTCGATGCGCGCCTCCATCACCTCCGAGCTGTCGTTCCAGGACTGCAAGATCCCGTTCGAGAACAAGTTCCCGAAGGTCAAGGGCCTGCGAGGTCCGCTGGGCTGCCTCAACCAGGCGCGCTACGGCATCGCCTGGGGCGCGGTCGGCGCCGCCATGGCGTGCTACGACTGGGCACTGCAGTACGCGCAGCAGCGCGTCCAGTTCGGCAAGCCGATCGCCTCGTTCCAGCTCGTGCAGCAAAAGCTCGTGTGGATGATCACCGAGATCACCAAGGCCCAGCTCCTGGTGCTGCAGCTCGGCCGCCTCAAGGACGCCGGCACCCTGCGGTCCCAGCAGGTCTCGATGGCCAAGATGAACAACGTCCAGATGGCGCTCGACACCGCCCGCCTGGCCCGCGACATCCTGGGCGCCGCCGGCATCGTGGACGAGCATCCGGTCATCCGTCACATGCTGAATCTCGAGACCGTGAACACCTACGAGGGCACGCACGACATCCACGCGCTGATCATCGGGCGGGACATCACGGGACTGGACGCGTTCGGGATCGAGTGAAGCGCGGCGCGACGGGCGTCGTTACACGCGGGGCGACTCGCCGCTCCGGATGGCGATCTCGCGGACGACCTGGTTGATCCGGCTGACCGCCTCCCCGATGCGCGAGGCGGCCTCGTTGGTGGCGCTCGAGCGCTCCTTGATCTGAAGCAGCTGGGCGCTGGCCAGGATGACGGCGAGCGGGTTGTTGATGCGATCGCCCAGGTACTCCCCCAGCTCCCGCAGCAGCGCCAGCTCGGCGCCTTGCACTGACCGCTGGGCCTCGGCCATCGTGCGCCGCTCGAGATCCAGGCGCGCCACCACGTCGTCGAGCGCCTTGGCGCTCGAGGCCACCAGCTCGCGGAGGTCCTCGGCCTCGCCGTGGGCGAGCGAGTCGAGGACGACTTGATGGTAGCGGCGCGCGAACTCGACGTCGTCGAGCAGCCGCCCCACCGTTTCCTCGTACTCGGCGCGGACGTGGCGAGCGACCAGCTTCTCGAGCTCGCCGGCCACGGCCTTCGGCGCGATCTCCTTGGCGTCGAGATAGGCGGTGGCACCGAGGTCGCGGCCGAAGCTGTGGGCGGGATCGCCGATGAAGATGCTGCTGTAGAAGATGAACGGCAGCCGCTTCCAGCGCGGGTCCTGGCGGATCGCGCGGCAGAGCTGGAAGCCGTCCATCTTGGGCATCCGCACGTCGGAGACGATGGCGTCGATCGTCTCGCGCTCCAGGATCTCCAGGGCGAGGATCCCGTCGCCGGCGGTCAGCACCTCGTGACCGGCGCGTCCGAACATCGCGGTCAGCATCCGTCGGTGCGGCGAGGAGTCGTCGACCACCAGGATGCGCATCGCCCATCCATCATGACTCAGGACCGGGCCCCCGGAGCAATCGATAAATGGCTCACCCGAGGCGGACGGGCTGCGGCCGCGGCGGCCGTCACTTGATGGCGTACGGGTTGATCGGCGTGCCGACGCCGCGGGTGACCGGCAGGGGCGGCGCCACCAGCAGGAACGCGTAACGACCGTCGGCGGCGCAGTCCGTCGCCAGGTCCTCGAGAAAAAAGATCTCGCCCAGGGTCAGCCCCATGTTGGGTATCGCCACTACGTGGAAGGGGTTGCGGAACCCGGCGATCTCCGAAGGCCGGACCTCGACTGCGTAGTTGTCGCTGGCCACCGCGGCGATCTGGCGGGCGTGCATCCATGCCGCGGTGTGCACGGACACGCCGGGGAAGTCGTCCAGGTCGAAGTGCCGCCAGTTCTTGCGGTCGAGATACCGGCTCATGTGGCCGGTGCGGACCAGCAGGATGTCGCCCCGGCCGACCACGACCTTCTGCGCGGCGGCCGTCGCTTCCAGGTCGGCGACGCTGATCGCGTAACCGGGCTCCAGGGCGCGGACGCCTTTGTGGCGCGCCACGTCCAGGAGGACGCCGCGGCCGGCGATCCGGCCGGACGTCTTGTCGATGCTGTTCTTCGTCGCGCCGGAGCTGGTCACCAGGGCCGCGTCGTACCCGTTCCACATCTTGCCCTCGTAGAAGATGTGGGCCAGGCTGTCCCACTGGGTGACCGACTGCAGCGGCATGACGATCCAGTCGTCGGAGCCACCGTAGCCTTGCATGGCGCGGACCTCGTCGGGTGTGCGCGGCTGATCGCCGCCGTCCCGGAACATCGCGTGGATCGGGTTGAAACGCTGGCGGGTACCACTCTGCGGGCCCTCGCGCTGCAGCGGGATACCGAGCGCGAAGACCTTGCCGGTCGTGGCCAGGCGGGCGGCGGCGGCAATCGTGTCGGGCGTGATGTAGTTCAGCGTGCCGATCTCGTCGTCGGGTCCCCACGTGCCCCAGTTACGCACCTGCAGCGCCAGCGATCGAAGGATGTCCTCGCTCATCGCCCGCCATCATACGGTACTCTGGCCCTCGGAAACGCCGGCGCGCCACCGGGCGTTGTCTCGGGGAACCGGCCGACGCCCATCTTGCGCTGAGCGAAATGGAGGACGCCATGGCAATCACGCGGGCCATCCTGACCGCTGCGTTCGTGTTGCTGCTGGGAGCTGGGCCGACGGATCGCGCGCACGCGGATGGCGGCGGGGGTGGGAGCGACGAGCGCCCTTCGGCAGCGCGACCGGCGCCGGAAGACCCGGACTACGCGGCCGGGGTGAAGGCCATCAAGGCCAACCGCTTCCCGGCTGCCATCCCCTTGCTCCAGCGCGTGGTCGACCGTGACTCGCGCAACGCCGACGCATTCAACTGGCTCGCGTACGCGACACGGCGCAACGGCGACCCGGCCGGCTCGATCCCCATCTATCAGAAGGCGCTGGCCATCGATCCCAAGCACCGCGGCGCGCACGAGTACATCGGTGAGGCCTATCTCATGCTCGGCGACCTGGCCAAGGCCAAGGAGCACCTGGCCCGCCTGGACTCGCTGTGCCTGCTGCCCTGCTCGGAGTACTCTGATCTGAAGAAGGCCGTCGAGCGCTACGAGAAGACCGGCAAGGTGTCGATCACGCGCTGATCCACCGCTTGTCCTCGGGCGCCCCGTCCCGTACGCTCCTCCCAGCCGGCCGGTCGGACCGAGCGGCCGGGCGGGGAGGCCCGGGTGAAGTTCGGCATCTTCTACGAGCTGCAGCTGCCACGGCCGTGGGGCGAGCGTAGCGAGTACCAGCTCCTGCAGGACGCCCTGGGCCAGATCGAGCTGGCCGACCGCCTCGGCTTCGACTACGCGTGGTGCGTCGAGCACCACTTCCTCGAGGAGTATTCACACTGCTCGGCGCCCGAGGTGTTCCTCGGCGCCGCGACCCAGCGCACACGGCGCATCCGCCTGGGCCACGGGATCGTCCAGCTGCCGACCAACCATCCCCTCCGTGTCGCCGAGCGAGTGGCCACGCTCGACTTGCTCTCCGGCGGCCGCGTGGAGCTGGGGCTGGGCGAGGGGCAGGGACCGGTGGAGCTCCATCCCTTCGGCGCCCGAGTTCGGGAGAAGCGCGACGTGTGGGAGGAGGCAGTGCAGGCGCTCGTGCCGGCGTTCACGCGGAGCACCTGGCAGTGGCAGGGCAAGTATTTCAACTTCCCGGCCCGCAACGTGCTGCCCAAGCCGTTGCAGAAGCCGCATCCGCCGCTGTGGGTGGCCTGCTCGAACATCACCACCATCGCCAGCGCTGGGCGCTGGGGGATGGGCGCGCTCGGCTTCCAGTTCGTGTCGCCGGCGGCGGCGCGCGCCTGGGTGAACCGGTACTACCTCGAGCTGACGAAGCACCCGGCCCCACTCGCCGACTACCCGCCGAACCCGAACATCGCGATGGTCAACGGCTTCATGTGCGCGGCCACCGACGCCGAGGCGCTGGACAAGGCGTCGGGCTGGACGTTCTTCGTCTTTTGCCTCAGCCACTACGGTCGCCACGGCATTCCCAACCCCGGGGAGGGGAACATGTGGGAGGCCTACCAGGAGTGGCGCCACACCGACAAGGCCCAGGAGACGCTGCGGAGCGGTCTCATCGGATCACCGGCGACGATCCGGCATCGCCTGCGCGAGTTCGAAGCGACCGGCGTGGACCAGGTAATCCTGCTCGCCCAGGCCGGCCGCACGGCCCACGAGGACATTTGCCGCAGCCTCGAGCTCTTCGCGCGCGAGGTGATGCCGGAGTTCCACGCCCGGGAGGCCGAGCACGCGCGCTGGAAGGCCGACGTGATGGCCGGTCGCGTCGAGCTGGAGGGCGACGACGCCGACAGCTACCGGCTCTACGCCCACCAGAACGAGGACATCGTGCGTCTCACACCCGAGGAGCTGAAGGCGAAGATGGCCGCCAAGGAGCGGGGGTGAGAGCGACGTGGCCGGCGCTCGCGTGGCTGATCTTTCTCGGCGCGGCCCTGCTGGAGGTCGGCGGCGACGCCACGATCCGTCACGGACTGCGGTCGAGCCGCGGACTGCCGCTCGCGGCGGGCTGCGCGATGCTGGCCGCCTACGGCGTGCTGGTCAACGTCGTCCGGTGGGACTTCTCACGGTTGCTCGGGGTGTACGTTGCGGTCTTCGCGGTGGTGAGCGTCCTGTTCGGGCGGTTCGTCTTCCAGGAGTCGGTGCCGCTCTCGACCTGGCTCGGCCTCGGGATCATCTGTCTCGGCGGTGTGGTCGTGCAGTTCGGATCGCGCTGAGGACACCGATGACGGCCATTCTGGTGCACGGCGTGCCGGACACGGAACACGTGTGGCACTGGTGGCCCCTCGAACGGCCGACCGAGGTGGCGGCGCTCCTCGCGCAGCACTGGCAGGAGCGCGGAGGATGATCGGCGAGTCGCATCCACGGCTGGGTGGCGGGCCGCTGGTGAGCGGCCGTGGCCGGTTCGTGGACGACGTGCGGCTCCCGGGCCTGCTGCACGCGGCGGTGCTGCGCTCCCCGCATGCCCACGCCCGCCTCGTCTCCGTCGACGCCAAGCGGGTCCGCGACCGGGCGGGCGTCCACGCGGTGCTGACCGCCGCCGACGTGCCGGCCGCCGCCATCATTCCCAACCGGGTGCCGGCACCCGCCGGGGCCGAGCGCTACCTGCAGCCCGCGATCGCCCGTACGGTCGTGCGCTACGTGGGCGAGCCGGTCGCACTCGTCGTCGCCGACGACCCCTACGTCGCGCGCGACGCGCTGGAGCGCCTCGACGTCGTGTACGAGCCGCTGCCGGCCTGTCCCTCCGTGGCCGCCGCGCTGGCGCCGGGGGCCCCGCGCCTGTTCGACGGAACCGACTCGAACAACGTGGCCACGATCACCATGCGCGTGGGCGACGCCGAGGACGCGCTGGCCGCCGCCGCCGTGCGCATCCGCGAGCGCTTCGCGTATCCGCGCCAGACGGCGGCCGCGCTGGAGACGCGGGGGCTGGTGGCGGTGCCGCCCGCGGCCAGCGGCGGGGAGCTGCACCTGCTCGGCTCGACGAAGTGCATTCACATCAACCGCACGATCCTGGCGCCGATCTTCGGGATACCGCCCGGCGCGCTGCGGCTCACCGAGGTCGATGTCGGCGGCGGGTTCGGCGTGCGGGGCGAGCTGTACCCCGAGGACATCCTCGTCCCGCTGGCCGCCCTCAAGCTGGGCCGGCCGGTGAAGTGGATCGAGAGCCGGCGCGAGAATCTCATGGCGGCCAACCACGCGCGCGAGGTCAGCTACGAGATCGAGATCGGCTTTGCCGCCGACGGGCGCATCCTCGGCATTCGCGCGGTGATCCACGCCGACATCGGAGCCTACGTGCGCACCGCCGCGCTCGTGCCCGCGGAGTTCGGCGCCGCGCTGCTGCCCGGCCCGTACCGCGTGCCGAGCTACGCCTGCGACCTGTGGTCGGTGGTGACGAACAAGACACCCGCCGGCACGCTGCGCTCGCCCGGGCGTCCCGAGTGCAACTTCGTGCGCGAGCGTCTGCTGGACCGCGGCGCCGCCCGGGTCGGCCTCGACCCGGCCGAGATCCGCCGGCGCAATCTCGTCCGGGCCGAGGAGATGCCGTACGACTGCGGCACCAGGTCGTTCGGCGTCAGCACCGTGTACGACTCCGGGGATTTCCCGGCGCTGTTCGCGGAGCTGCTGCGACGGCTCGACTACGACGCCGCACGCGCCGAGCAGGCGGCCGCCAACGCCGACGGCCGGTGGCGGCGCGGCATCGGCCTGGCCGTGTACGTCGAGAAGACCGGCCTCGGCCCCTTCGAGACCACCCAGGTCGAGGCGCACGCCGACGGCACCCTGGTCGTGGACACCGGGGCCTCGTCGATGGGCCCGGGGCTCGAGACGGTGCTCGCGCAGATCCTGGGCGAGGCTCTCGGCCTGCCCGCCGCCCGGTTCCGCGTCCGCCACGCCGACACCGCAGCGGTCGAGAGCGGCGTGGGCACGTACGGCTCCCGCGGCACCGTCACCGCCGGCAACGCCGCTGCCCTCGCCGCGGCCAAGCTCGTCGCCGAGGCGCGCTCGCGCGCCGGCGCCCGGCTCGGCGTCCCCGAGGGCGAGGTCACCTACGCGAACGGCGCCCTGACGGCCGGCGGCCGACGTGTCACGCTGGCCGAGCTGGCCTCGGACCGGCGCCTGGCCGCCGGCGCCTCGTTCGAGGTGCCCAAGGTCACGTACGCGGGCTGCGCCTGCGCCGTCGTCCTCGACGTCGATCCGGAGACCGGCACGCTGGTGTTGCGCCGGGTCGTCGTCGGCGCCGACGTCGGCCGGGCCGTGAACCCGGCCCTCGTCCACGCCCAGCTCGTCGGGGGCGTGGCTTTCGGCATCGGCAACACGCTGCACGAGGGCCTCGCCTACGACGGCGAGGGCCAGCTCATCTCCGGCACGTTGATGGACTACGCGCTGCCGCTGGCCGCCGACGTCCCCGTCGTCGACGGTTTCTACCAGGAGGTGCGGGCCAAGACCAACCCGCTCGGGCTGCGCGGGCTGGGCGAGTGCGGCAACCCGGGCCTGGGCGGCGCGATTGCCAACGCCGTGGCCGACGCGCTTGGCCGCCCCGAGCTGGCGCTGACCGCGCTGCCCCTCACGCCCGCGCGCGTCCACGCGGCCATCGAGCGCCCCGCCCGCTGATGCGCCCCGTCGATCGGCTCGAGGTCCTGGTCCTCGTCGACAACGTCACCGACAGCCTGTCGACGACGCCGAAGTTCGTCATCCCCGAGTGGTCCGGCCTCGTCGCTGCCGGCCGGATGACCACGCTGTCGGGCGAGGCGATCTGTCGCGCGCACCACGGGCTGTCGCTGTTGCTGACCGCGCACGTCGGCGACGAGCGGCACACGTTGCTCATCGACGC